>DATEWO010000285.1:0-5852 GCA_035257925.1 Propionibacteriaceae bacterium
TCCTCAACGTTATTGAGCATGTGGTTGAGTGCCTGGCCCACGCGACCGACCTCGGACTCGGGGTTGGCATCCTGCGGTGGCACGCGTACTGCCAGGGCCACCTCCCCGCGATCCAGCTTCAGCTGGGACACCTGTTGGGCAGTGCCCGCGACCCGATTCAGGGGGCGCAGGCTGCGCACGACCAAGGAACGGGCCGCGAATACCGTCCCGAGGATGGCGAGCAGGGACAACAGCGCCGCCACGCCCACCAGTTTGATGATCGTTTCATCGACTTCTCGCATCGGTACGCCGACTACGAGCGAGCCGAGGTGGATCCCACCAGCAACGATCTGAATCCCGACCACGCGATAGTGGCCGAGTCCGCTGAGGGTGATGGAGCTCTTGGTGTCATCGATGGGCACGTCAGCGAGTTGGGTGATGGCGGCGTCGGGTATCTCTGCAACGTCTGCGCCATGCTGTCCGGTGGCGCCGGACTCGGTCAGCATGCCGCCTGCCTGGGGTGTGCCGTCGGTGGCGTAGAGCACTGCAAGCGTGCCGATCGGCTGACCAGGGCGCAGCAGACCACTGTCCGGGCCGCGACCGGGCCAGGCGTCCGCCGGATCGCGCACCCTAGCGGTGACGGTATCGAGCTGGCGGTCGAGCTGGGACATCAACAGTTGGCGGACAGCCAAGGCCGTCGCCGTTGTGATCAGCAGGGCGGCTAGTGCGACAAGAGCCGTCACCCTGATGACAAGCTGCCGCCCCAGCGTGTGGCGGCCGAGGGGGTCGGGCCGCGGCACCACTTCTGGCTTACCCGGCCCACTCGCAGGTGGGCCGGCGCCTCCTGGTACGGCGGCTGGGTAGCTCATGTGGCGGCTGGCCGCAGCACATAGCCGGCGCCGCGCAGCGTGTGGATCATCGGCGGTCGATTGGCGTCGATCTTCTTACGGAGATAGGAGATGTAGAGCTCAACGACGTTCGCTTGACCGCCGAAGTCGTAGTTCCACACCCGATCCAGGATCTGTGCCTTGCTCAGCACGCGACGCGGGTTACGCATCAGATAGCGCAGCAGCTCGAACTCGGTTGCGGTCAACTGGATCTCCACGCCGCCGCGACGCACCTCATGGCTGTCTTCGTCCAGGGTCAGGTCGCCCACCACCAGCGTCGAGTCGCTTCGGGCGAGCGCGGCCCCGCTGCGGCGCAGCAGCGCACGCAACCGGGCGATGACCTCCTCCAGGCTGAACGGTTTGGTGACGTAATCGTCACCGCCGGCGGTGAGGCCGCCGATCCGATCTTCGACTGAGTCCTTTGCGGTGAGAAAGATCACCGGCACGTTGGGATCTTCCGCCCGGATGCGTCGCATCACTTCGAGCCCGTCGAAGTCGGGCAACATCATGTCCAGCACAATCGCATCTGGTCTGGTGTCCCGGGCCACTTTTACGGCCTGACCGCCTGAGGCTGCAGTGGAGACCTGCCAGCCCTCGTAACGCATCGCCATCGACAGCAGCTCGGTCAAGCTGGACTCGTCGTCGACCGCGAGAATCCGGATTGGGGTGCCGTCGGGGCGGGTGAGAGGTGCTGTGGTGCCATCAGTGCGAATCATGCGCCAAGCCTGACACCTGATGTCACAAAAGCTCTATGCGCTAGCTGTGGCTTCCCTGTGAATCTGTCAGTGGTTGCTGTGGGCCCAGAATCAGGTGGCTGCGCGTGCGGTGGATTGCGCCGGGAACTCGTCTTCTTCCTCTAGCGGCGGCTTCTTACGCCGGAACAATCGGTCGATGGAGACGGCACCCCCGCCCACGACGAACAACAGCAGGCCGAGCAGGCCAAGCGCCACGTTGTACTCGTAGCCGCCCTTGTACGTGCCGTCGGCGTTGAGCAACGTCGGCGGCCACTTGTACCAGTTGGTGTAGGCGATGATCAAAATTTGCTCGATCAGCACTCCCAAGCCGACCAGCCGAGTCAACGCGCCGACGATGAGCAGCACGCCGCCAACGAGCTCGAAGATGATGGAGCCCCACGCCGCAACTTCGGCGTACGGGGTCCGGAACTGTGTCAGGTAGTCGATCTGTTCTTGGACGCCGGCGTTCCAACGCATCCAGCCGTGCAACAACAAAATGCCGCCAAGTCCCAGCCGGGCAAGGAGCAGGCCGAGACTCTGCAGGAAACTCAGGAAGCTAGCCATGGATTGCTTCTCCTAGCAGGTGGGCTGAAGCCACGCTACGCAGGCCCGTCCTGGCTAGCCAGCACACCACGCCGACTCCGTGATCACCAAGAGCCTATGGAGCCACGAAGATGCAAAACGGGTGCCCTGCGGGATCCGCGTAGACAATCAGTGGCTCAAGCTCGTCATCAGATCGGTCGAAGAGGAGGCGGGCGCCGAGAGCTAACGCACGCTGATGCTGGACCTGCAGGTCGCTCATCGTCGGCACGGTGGTGTCGAGGTGCAGCATCTGCGGCCGCGGTCCTTCAGGCCAGGTCGGCTCGGGCAGAGAAGTCACCTGTTGGAATGCCAGCCGGGGGGTGCCAGTGCTGTCGCACAGCACCAGCCACTCCTGCCCGTTGGTATCGGGCATCCCGTCTGCGGGTGGTTCGTCGCCCGGGCGGTACTGAAAGCCCAGCAACTGTCGGTAGAACTCCGCTAGTGCGCGGGCGTCTTCGCAATCCAGGACCACCTGGCGCAGGGTCGGTGTAGTCGGCTCAGTGGCGTCACGCATGTTGCAATGTTTGCAGACAAGGTTGCGGTTCTGGCGCAGCCGCCCGGGTGCCTGCTCGCGCGCCAACTCCCAGGCGTACGTCTCTCATCACAACCGTGAAAATGCTGAGCTACGTCGCCGGAACGGCTCTGGCGTAACGCTCTGCGACTGTCGTGAGGTGTGCGAGGAGCTCCGGTGGTTCGGTGACGGTGAAGTCGAGTCCCAGCATGCCGATGTAGACCGCGACCGTCTCGACGGTATCGGCTCCAGTGACCAGGACGCAGGTGTTCTCGTCGATGGCCTCGACGATGCCAACGGTGGGGTTGATCCGGCTGAGAACCTCCGCAGCGGAAGCGTTGACGGTGATCCGGGCATGCACCTGCCAGCCGGCGAAAGCGGTCGTACGCAGCACGAAGGCCGGGTAATCACCGCCGGGCAGCCCGACGGGTGAGAACCGGCGGCCGCCAGGGGTTCGTAGCTGCATCCAGTCCAGCCGGAAGCTGGACCAGGTCGAATTCGAGGCATCGCGGGCAACGAGATACCAGCGTCGCTGCCAGCTGACGAGCCGGTACGGCTCGACTTGGAGCCGCTCATCGGCGCGATACACGAATCGCACTTCCTGATGATCACGAATCGCGGCAGCGATCGACATCAGCAGGCCGGCGTCGACCACGGGGTCAGGTGCGTTGGTGCCAGTGTTCTCGGGTCCGGCTTGCACCGCTTTCCGTAGGGCGTTGACCTGCAGCTGAAGCCGATGGGGGAGCACGGCCTCCAACTTGAGCAGGGCGCGAACGCTGGTCTCCTCGACCCCCTTGACTCCGGTGATCGCGCGGAGACCGACCGCGACGGCAACCGCCTCCTCGTCGTCGAGCAGCAGCGGTGGCAGCTTCGCACCGATCCCGAGCCGGTAGTACCCGCCCGGACCACGAACCGCCTCGACGGGGTAGTCCAGCTGCCGCAAGCGTTCGATGTCCTTGCGCACCGTACGCCCGCTCACCTCCAGCCGCTCGGCAAGCTCGGCACCGCTCCACATCGTTCGTGACTGCAGTAGCCCGAGTAGGGCGAGCAGTCGGCCGGAACTGGTCTGCATATCACAGGATCTTTGACGAGAAAGCGGAACGGAATCGTCCTAAACCGACCCTAACGTACCAGACATGACCACCACAGCAGCCGGCCAAACCGGCACCATCCGTCCCTTCACCGTCACCATTCCCCAGGAGGCGCTCGACGACCTGCAGCGACGCCTGGCCAACACCCGCTACCCGGTTGCGGCACCCGCGGACAGCTGGGACTACGGCACCCCCGTCGGGTACCTCCAGAAGATGGTCACTGCCTGGCGGCAGTTCGACTGGCGCGGGCAGGAGGCCCGGATGAATTCCGTCCCAAACTTCGTGACGGAGATCGACGATCAGACGCTGCATTTCGTGCATGTCCGATCCAACGAACCCGACGCCACCCCATTGCTGCTCGCGCACACATATCCCGGGTCTTTCGCAGAGTTCCTTGACATGATCGGTCCGCTCACCGACCCGGTTGCCTACGGCGGTCAGGCCGAGGATGCCTTCCACCTCGTGATTCCGTCTATGCCTGGCTTTGGCTTCAGCACCCCGCTCGTGGGCGAGGACTGGACCATGGCCCGAGTCGCCCAGACATACGACACGCTCATGCGCAGGCTGGGGTATGAGTCCTACGGCGCACATGGCAGCGACGGCGGCGCAATGGTCTCCCGCGAGCTGGCCGTGCTGAACCCTCCCGGCTTCCTCGGGGCACACGTGCTGCAGCTTTTCTCCTTCCCGTCGGGTGAGCCGAGCGAGTTCGAGGGATTCGGCCCCAAGGAGTATGCGGCCCTGGAGTTCCTCGGCTGGTTCCAGTCGGTGGGTGGCTACAACCAGATGAACGGCACCCGTCCCCAAACCATCGCCGCAGCGCTCTCGGACTCACCAGTGGGTCAACTTGCCTACAACGAGCTGTTCGAGAACTTCGGCAACGGGACCAGCCTGGTCACGGTGGATCAGGTCCTCACTCAGGTGTCGCTGTACTGGCTCACCAACACTTCTGCAACCGCGGTTCGCTATCACTACAGCGAGGGCCACTCCGGCGCCAAGCCAGTGGTCAGCCAGGGACGAATCGGCGTCGCGGTGTTCGCCCACGACTTTCAAACCATCCGACCACTCGCCGAGCGTGACAACGCCAACATCGTTCACTGGTCTGAGTTCGACAGGGGTGGCCACTATGCCGCCATGGAAGTGCCCGAGTTGATTGTCGGTGACCTCCGCACGTTCTTCAGCTCAGCTGTCTCGCAGCCGGAGGGCGCCAACTAGACGTTCTTTCTCGCCTACCAGGCACCATCGCTCGACCTGCGCAACGCACTCTGGGAGGCACTGCAGGTCCGCCCTGAATTTGCATCACGAGTGACGCCGAGACAGTCTGATGACGCGGTTCCCGCTCACTGGTGGTGCAAAAACAGGGCGAGCGTTTCGGAAGGGCCTCATCCAGGGCGGTGGGTGACGAAGATCGCGTTGCCGGGGTCCCCCGGCGCATCGTGCACCTCTACGGGACCGAAGCCCGCGTCGGACAGCAGCGCGACGGCCACTTGCTCGCCCCAGCCGGTCCCGAGCCCGGCTCCGCCTTCAGCAAGGGAGACCGTCATGCAGTGCAGCAGGCTGATGGCGTACGTCATCGGGGCGACTGGGTTGTCGATGTTGTCCTCGAGATTGCTGGAGATACGAGGCTCGTTCATGAGGAAGGTGCCTCCCGGCTCCAAGATCGACTGGATGGAGCGGAGCACCTCGAGCGGCCGGGCCTGGTCGTGTACGGCGTTGAAGACGAACGCGGCACCGAACGGTCGGTCAGAGGTCAGCGCCGCTGCGTCGGCCACCTCGAACGAGACGTTGCTCAGCCCTTCCATCCGGGAGCGTGCAACTGAGATGGCGTCGGCGTCCAGGTCGTAGCCGACGAAGATCGAATTCGGGAACCGGCGTGCCATGACAAGGGTCCCGTTGCCAGCGCCGCAGGCCACGTCGGCGACTCGGGTGCCCCCGTCGAGCTTTTCCACCAAGCCATGGGCAAGCGGCAGAATCTGCTGAATAAGGATGTCGCGGTACATCGGCTGCCACAGAACGTCCATCACGTCATGGATCTCTGGCGTGTAAGCGTCCCACGCCACACCTCCACCCT
>DATEWO010000286.1:0-9184 GCA_035257925.1 Propionibacteriaceae bacterium
CAGCCATCGTCGGACGGGCTCGAAGCGCGCCGTCAACGTCCGCGGGCCGGGTGCGAGGTGAATCCCACAGGTGCGGCGGAGGATGTCCGCTGCGGATTGCTGGTCGTTGGCGCGGCGGTCGAACGCGGCGGGATCGGCAAAGTCCACGACCTCGGTGGCCTGCGGGAACTGCTCCTTGGTGATGGCGAGCGCCTGGCGCCCGGCTTCCTCGATGCTGCCGTCCATCAGGAACTCCGCGAGCACGTGACAGCGCGCGAAGCCGTCGTTCTGGCCCTGACCGGGGCCGGTGGGCCGGAGTGGGACCCGCTGGAGCCAGACGACGCCGACCGGGCCGGGCACGTCCCAGCCGCGAATGAGGGGGCGGTTCGGCACGTACGCGAGCGGGCTCGTGGCGGCATGGAGCCGGTCCTGGTACTCGGGGTAGACGGGCTTGCCGCCGTAGACGCCGAAGTCGAGGCCATATTCGCGCTCGAATTCCTGCCGCGGCATGGTTTCTTGCTGCGCGGTCCACCATTCAACGGAATCCTTCAACGGATCCGCCTGGACACCGACGGCAATGATTCGGGCCCCGGACGAGAGATCCCACTGCCAGAGGCCGCGCCCCAGCTCCTGGGCGTCGGGCGGGATGATCTGCGGGCAATGATTCAAGGGCTGCGTCATGCGATTGCGGCGGCGCGGATGGCCGTCAGGGCCTGCTCGAGATGCTCGGGGGACGGCATCAGCACCGGCACCTTCCACCGCTTCCGGGAGTCGGGATCACGGAGGCCGTCGTAGACCTGGCGCACGGCCTCTTCGGGATCATTGGCGATCCAGGGGCCGAGACATTCACGCGCCGTGAGGATCAGGCACGCGGCCTGGCGGGTGTCACAGGATGTCGCGATGCGGATCCAGAAGGCCCACTCCTCACGCCACGCGCTATCGACGGCCTGCACGAGCTCCTGCTGGATCGCCGCGAGACGCGGATACGGAGACCAGCGTGGCCGGCGCGAGGGACGCGCCCGTTTCACTTCTCCTCCTGCTTGATCCACCGATGCCCGCAGTCCAGACAGATCACCCAGCCGGATTCCTCGACGGTCTCCGGATGGTCGCAGGGCGGAAGATCGGGCTCGTCCGTCTCCATCACCGCCGGCCCTAGCCCACCGGCCCCGGCCACTGGGGCCGCCGCCGTCGACTCTGCCAGTCCTGCATGTATTGCTCCCACGTCCGGGGTAACACCCGTTCGCCATACTGAAACGGCGCCTCCGGGGTCAACTCCAGCATCCTCTCCTGATACTGCTGATGGAGCGGCGCCACGTCCGATAGCACCGCCGGCGCCGCTTCCACGCGCGGCACCCGAGCTGGCGGGCCTTCGAGGGCCGGCCCGTTCTTCGCCCCGCGCGGGGATCGCTTGGTCGGCCGTCGCGCCATCTCAATCCTCCCGCAGATAGGGCCGGAGACCCCACTGCACAGCGCGCCATGACGGCGGGGTGCCCTGCGTGAAGACCTGCGGAATATCAGACACGCCCGTCTGATTCGCGGCCCAATCAAGGGTCGGTCCGAGTACTCGGGGCTCCGCTTGGGCCGCCCACTTCAGGGCGTTATAGGCCGGCACCGCCATGAGCGGCGGCACGCGCGTGTGTCCGCCAAATCCCCCCAGCGATCCCGTCCGATGGCCCACTTGTGCGGCCAACGCATGCTCCACATCGCGCAACGCTTCACTCGGATTCGGCGGACGGACCGGGCGTTCTTGTTCGTTCAACCCCTCGCGATCCGCGAGCGCCCGCATCCACGCATCGTTGTACATGGACAACGGAGAGATGGACTCGCGCTCCCGTCCGAGTAATCCCGCGCGTGAAGCCCCGAGATAATACTGGTATAACTGTTCACGCATCCGCTCGGGATCACGCGTCTCATCGTAATCGAGTCGGGATGCGGGCGGACTCGCGAACACATGAGACGCCAAGGACCCCAGCGGCGGCATGGCCCGGTTATCGCCGGCCTTTGCGGCCGGGAGGGTTGCGAGGCGCGGGCTTCTCGGGGGCGCCGCCGGCACGGGCGCCGAAGTAGCCACGCTGGGGCTTCGTCAATGGCTTTCCTCCGACTTCACCATCATTCAGAATTTCCTTAGCCTTCTCCTTGGAAACTGTCGCGCCCCGACCCCTCTTCGCAAACGGTGACATTTCGTAGCCTCCTACGCCGTGCTGGACGGTTGACTGGGAGGTGTTTCCAGCAGCGCCCGTGCGCCACCATGCTGATCAGTGACGGCGACACGCCGTACTCCTGAGACAGCGCCAGACGAGACCCACGATAACGAGCCCGAATATCCATCACCTGCTCGGCCGTCAATTTAGCCCATCGATGCGCCTCGCCGCGAACCGCTACGACTCGGTGGCGACCACGACGCAGCATGTCCTGCGTGTTCTCCTTCATCGTCCCGAGCCGGAGATGATCGGGATTCACGCAGGCTGGAAGATCGCAGGTATGTCTGACGATCCCACCGCGCGGAATCTCTCCGTACCTGGACGCGTACATCACCCGATGCGCGAGCACTTTTCCAGAGTGCCCAACCGATGCGTAGCCGTACCCCATGTTGTTCTTGATGCCTGTCCACAACCAGCATCCAGAATTGGGCTCAGGTTCAATCTGCCGCTCGCATCGCTCAAGCACCGGCCCGCGCATTAGCCCAGCGCCTCACCGGCCACCAACTCACGAAAGAACCCCGGATACGCCGAGGACACGATCGTCAGCCGGCCTCCACCCTCGATCGTCGGCTTGATCGCCGCATACGCCGCCCGGGGCCATTCCCAGCTGCCCAGCTCGTCCGCGAACACCGCCGTGGCCGTGTACTGGCGTAACTGATCTGCCCCCTCCGGCACCCCCAGGATCTTCGACCCCGTCTCGAGAAACCTCAGCTCCGGGGGGCTGTTCCGGTGATAGGTCGGCACCGGCATCATCCGATCCGGCGGCAAGCGAGCCACGATCCCCTTGGCCCGCTCCACCAGCTCCGCTGACTTCTCCTCCTTGCTACTCACGAAGAAGATGTTCGCGTTCCGCCGCGTCAGCGCGAGCCACACGTGACACGCCACCATCAACCACGTCATCCGCATCCGCCGCGCCTTCGGCACGATCAGGATCGACGGCGTCCCCGATTGCCACTGCCGCGCGATCAGCTCGAGATACGCCATCGGGACCAGTTGGGCGCCGCACTCCGGACAGTTCGTCGGCGTCTCTCCGAAGTACCGGACACACCCGAGGCACACCGCCACACAGAACGGCTTCAAGGGCGCCCGCGCATCCACCTCGTCAATCGTGATCACACACTCCCGCACGAAGGCCCACACATCCTTCCGATACCGCGCGTCACAGTCGAGCCGCCGGAGATCCCCCGCCACCGCCTGGAGATCCCCGAACACCTCCGGCCACTGACTGCCCACCAGCCCCCGGGCCATACCACTCCCCCGCCTACCACACCTCGCCCCTAGCCTGCCGGGAAAACCACAGATCTTGCGCTTGACCCCGCCCCCCCTCCCCCCTCATCATCAGACGCGCCCATGCGAGTCCGCCGCCGCTACTACATCCTCGACGGCGACCATGTCGCCATCCCGGTTGACGTGCTGACCTGGGCGCGCTGGCTCGAAACCGCCGACAGGCACGTAGGGCGGACGGTACTCGACGGGGTGGTCGTGTCCACCGTCTTTCTGGGACTCAATCACAGTTATGGGGATCGGCACGCGGCCCGCCACATCTTCGAGACGATGGTCTTCGGCGGCCCGCTCGACGAGGAATGCGAACGCTACGCCACCTGGGCGCAGGCCGAAGCCGGGCACGCCGCGATGGTCGCCCGCGTCCAAGCGAGTAAGTGACCATGAGCGAGCCCATATACGTCCACGGCATGCCCATATACGTCCTCAACCCGGAGGGGCGCGATGACTGTGTGGTTCCGATTGCCAGGGAGGGAGTGGACGACTGCGTGGTCCCGATTGCCATGACCAGCGAGGCCGAGCGCCCGCTCTTGTCCTGCGAGTGCGTGCCTGCCGTGGTCTGCCCGAGCCATCGCGCGGACCCCACCCCGGCGGACGTGGCGCAGGCAGACACGCTCGTCCAGGGATGGTGGACCGGTCAGGATTCGAGTCTTAAAGATCTCCGCGCGCTCATCGCCCAGGCCATCGCCGCCGCCCGCGCGGAGGGCGAACGCCGACACGTCGAACACCACCGATGCGAACGCTGTTACGCCGCTGGCGTCACCGCCGGCGCGCTCTCAGCAGAGACTAGCGCGATTAGCCTTACCTGGAATGCGCGGAAGGAATGCACGGGTGGTGCTGACCACTCAGCACTGCTCAGCACTGGTCAGCTAGACAAGCGTGATTAGCTTTACACCGGTGCGGTAAATTTTCTGGCACTGACCGCGCCGCGGACGAGGCCCCCCCCTCTCCCCCGACTCGAGGCAAGGGGTGGGGTAGGGGTAGGGGTAGGCTCGGACTAGAACATAGGTAGGCTCTGGAGAGGGTCGGCCTAGCTAGGCTCAGAGGCTCTGTAGCGCGTGCCGTGGGCGGTGTCGCGCACGCGAAGACGGAAGTGGCTACCGGGCTATTGGTTCGGCGGGAGGTTGCGTCCTAGAGCCTCGTAGGCCCGCTGACGACAGAGTGGCGAATGAGACAGAATAGAGGATTATCGGACATTGACAGGCTAACTGCCTGATTCTACTGGCGGAATGGCCTCGAGCTCAGAGGCGCCGGCGGACGGTGCATTCTGAGGCTCTGCAGTATTCGATTCTATTGAGATTGATGTGTCGTTTGATTCCAGCGCACGGCTGAGCAAGGCGCGCAGCTGAGCGCGCTCATCTTCGGAGAGGCGTCTGAGGATTTCGACGCGCTCCTGAGGGCTCGCTTCTCCCGTGAGCTCGATAGTCTCCTTCGCTTTACCCCAGCCTCTATCAGCGAGCCAGGCAGCGGCGTTGATGCGCTGATCTAGCGTCGGGACGTGCGGCATTCTGCGATTCTTCAGCGGAATAGCCTCACCGCGCATGATTCGGAAGAAAAAACCAGCGAGTTCTGCGCCGTAGCCACTCGTCTCTCGGATGATCCGAGCCATTTGAAGGACGTTATAGCCGGGACCGAGGGGGTTACCGGACTTACCAGGTGGGAATCGATAGGCTGCGACACGTTCTATTTTGGCCTGCCTGAGCGCTTGCCTGTTCACAGCCTTAACGCTTTGATTGACGGTGGTTTAGGAAGGATCACTAGCAGTTAATCCGTAGCGGTACGTAGATCAGGAGAGCGATTATTCATAGCGTCTATGGGGGTTTTAGGTGGTGGTGGTATATCTAGCGGTTCTGTAGGGCAGGAGGTTATAGGCCTGATCTTCGGACCTCGGCCCGCCCTGACCGCCCGCCAGCCTAGCATGTTGGAAAGCACTATCACTGGTGTCGGGAGTCTGTCAAGGGTACTGCAGGGAGTGCTTGACAGGGAAGCGGGTTGTCTGTAGAGTCTGAGGCATGGCAGAAGCGGCCCGACGGATCGCGGTCTAGGCGACCCGCCAGGCCTAAACCACTAACCCTCTTGACAGGAGAGAGCCAATGGCCTCCACAAAGTCTACCGCAGCCCCTGGACCTTGGACCATCCACGACCCCATCGCGACGGAGACGACGCAGATCCTTGCCGCCGGCGGCATGCGCGTGGCCGATGTCTGGTGCACCGATCTACCGGGCGGCATGGACAATGCCCGCCTGATCGCGGCCGCCCCAGCGCTCCGCTTTGCCCTGATCCGCCTGTCGCTCGAGGCCACCCACTACCGCGACACCCACATCGGCCGTGAGTTCCTGACGGCCGCCATTGCCGACGCCAATGCCCTCCTCGAGACGGTGGAGGGTTAGCGCCATGGCCACACGCAAGCCTCTCCCATCGTCGTGTCCATGTGACGGCACCCTGCACGTGGTCTGCTGGTCCGCCTGGCATCGACAGGCCGGCCTCCGCGACTGCTCCGGCTGTCACGAAGAGCGCCACTATCACTTGCCGGAGTCACAATGGGGTAAGAGACCCCCACGACAGCGCGTCTACGACTGCGGGTGCCAGGGCCACGCGCACGTGGTCTGCGGTGACCGCTTCCGTATGATGCTCAAGGCGGCCTAGCCATGACCACCAACACCCCGCCCCTCGCGGTCAAACTGAACAACGGCTTGGTGGTCCTGGCCAAGCTCTACCACGGCGCCCCGTCCGCCTTGAAGTACGCCAACCGCACGCAGGCCGAGAAGGCTGCTCATGCCGTCGGCGGCACGGTCCGCGGACACCGCCCGTTCTATGTCACGCCACCGCCCGCATGCGTGGAGGATCCGTCATGAGCGCCTTTGTGGTCGACCGCGTCCACATTGACCTGCTCGTCCGTACCGCGCTCGAGGGGCCTTCATTCCAGCCTGCCAACGAGCGCTGGAACCTCCGGGAGTACATCGACCGTCCATGGCCCGATGAGCTCGGCCAGCTGCTCATCGCCGAGAACGTCGCGAGCGTGCGGCACCGATACCCCAATGATCCTGATCATAATCTCCCGGGGCCAATCGACGCCTACTGGCAGGACCCGTATACCTATACCGCCCCTCCATTCCGCCTGACCATCGCGGAGGCCTTCAAAGCCCTGGCCTGCTACGAGTACCAGGCGTGTAAGCATCCCGGCTGGGAGGACTCGCGCGCCTATAAGATCTGCCGCGAATTTCGAAGCGCCCTGATCGATGCGCTCCCAGGCTACCGCGAGGCCCCGTGGGAATGGACCGTGGCCGATGTGCTGAAGGCCTGCGAGCCAGCATGACACACATGTCGCACGATCACTGGCCCCGCTGTGTCCCCTGCCGTCAGGAGCAGGAAGTGTGGCACCTCCGCACCGTGCGCCCCGATGCCTTGCCGCGTGCGGACGCCTACGTGCTGGTACGCGGCACCACCGGCCTCTACCGCCACAGTTGCCGCGCCTGCCTCAAGCAGACCGGCGACACCGTGATCACATGGCTCAAGGGGGACTCCAATGGCCTGGGCAGTCGCTGAAGGCATCTGGCTGGTGTTCACCATCGCGTGGATTGGGCACCGGATCATCGTGTTATTCGACCGGAGAGGATCATGAGTGACCTCGACGCGCCCGCGACCAAGCGAGACCTCCTCGACTTCGCGACCAAGCAGGACTTCCTGGACCTGCGGACGGACCTCCGGCACGAACTGGAGAAGCTGAACGTGAAGGTCGATGCGTACTGGATGGCCTCTGACCGCGTCCAGCGACTCGCCTTCGGGATGCTCGCCACCGCCGTGGTCGCCATCGTGGCCACCGCCGTCACCTTGATCCTCAGGAGCTGACGACAATGGACAGTTGTCCCGAGTGCCGGAAGCCATTGGTCATCTTCTGCCCGTCCTGCCGCGGTCGCGCGGGCGGGTCCAGCCAGAGCCCGAAAAAGCGCCGATCATCCCGGAAGAACATCACCCACACGCGGAACCATCGGATCAAGCGGAGCCGTAACCGCGCCACCGCCCCCGAGGAGAAAGGAGGGTAAATCGTCCGCGCGCTGAAGCGGCCCGACCCGCCGGTGGTGACCAGCGGGCCGGACCTAACCACCAACGTCCCTTGACAGGAGGAAACGCCAATGGCTGCCCTCAGCGTAGCAAAGAAGATCGGGATTGCCCTGCTGCTCGTCGCCGCTATGGCCATCACCGCGTCGGCCGACTACTGCCGGTCGCGTCACATGCTCATCAACGGCGAATTCGTCGTCTGCACCACCTGCTGCGACGGCAAGAACTGCTTCACCACCTGCACACCGCAGTAACCGGCTGACCGGCTCGGGTCACTCGTCGCCACACCGGACGGTGACCCGGGTCGCCCCCACCTGACAGTGGACGTGCACCGTCGGCCCCGTGATCGCACCCGCGCGCGCCCGCTCCTCTGACTGCGAGCTCTGGTCACAGCCCAGGAGGAGGAGCAGCAGCCAGACCAGCAGCAGCCGCACGTAGTCGCCGCGATGGCATTCACGACTCAGAACGGCGGCGGCGGCGGCGTGGTCGGCGGGTGCCCGTTCTTCGGAACCGGTTCCCAGAGGACGGCCATGCGACCCGACCGGGTCTTGGCCTTCTGTCCACTGTCGCGGACGAGGCCCGCCTCGACGAGCTCGCAGCGTCGAGGCCGCTGGGTGTTTCCAGGCATACCGAGATAGTCCTGCTGTCGCTCATCGGTGGCCCGGCCGAGCACGTTGAGGGCGGCGAGCACCTGCGCGCGAAGCACGGCCACGGTGGGGTCGATGTGCTCCGCCGCAGCGAACGAGGTCTCGGAGCCGGCCACATACGGGGGCCAGCCCCGGTAGGGTTGGCCAAATGGGAACTCCTGCTGGTCGTCGTCACGCGGTGCCATCGCTACAGCGGTCATGTTTCACAATGCGCTGTCCTCGGCGGCCACGAGCAACTCGCCGACCGTCACCGGCTCGCCACGACGCTTTCGCATCCGAAGCGCCTTGGCTCGAGCAAGCGCGTGATGTTTGGCCTGGACCGGACACGCCGTGCGCGCCGCTGGCAACTCTGACCCCCAGGTCCAGCCACAGAACGCACACCGGTAATGCCTGAGGCCATCAGGCGTCTCCAGGACCAGGATCGGCTTCGAGCGCACGACGCTCCCTCCCCTCCTCGAGCATGGACAGGAACCCCGCGCCCGGCAGGCGTGGCAGTTCATGCCGGGGCCGTGTGGCGTAGGTCTGATAGCGCGCGACGAACTCCCGATGCTTCGCGTCGAGCGCGGCATCGTGACAGAACCGCCACCACTCACGCGCCCGCTCGGCGCCGCCCCAGTAGACGCGCACGAGGGCCACCGTGATGTCGTCGTCCGGCAGTTCACAGCCGTCATACCCGCCCCCGTGGTGGAACGCCTCGAGGAGCGCGAGCCACGCCATCTCCGCCCGCTCTTCCTCGTCGGCTCCCGCGAACTCACGGATTTCCGCCGGCTTGGGAAAGAACCGGCACTCACGCATCGCGCGCACTGCGGCCTCCTGCACGGCCGTGAGGGGCAGATCCTCGAGCGCCCGGAAGTAGAGCTCGGTCCTGGTCGCCGTCAGCGTCACGGCAAAGACTTCGGCCAAGCCGGCGAGAAGCGTCGAGAACGCCGGGGCGTCAACTCGGGTCATGACGGGACTCCTCTCCTGCGCGGGGTTGCATGGCCAGCCAGGCCTGGATGCCGGCAACGTGCTGGCGGG
>DATEWO010000287.1:0-5780 GCA_035257925.1 Propionibacteriaceae bacterium
CCGATGGATTGTCCTTCTCCCTCGGTGCGTTGCGCGGCCGGTCCACGGTCATGCTCGCTCCATCGTCTGGGTCAGGGCCTCGACGTCGGCGGCGAAGCGTGTCAGCAGCTTGTCGAGTTCTTCGAGATCCCGAGGTTCCCATGACTCGAGGCACTTCTCGAGCAGATCTCGACGAGCGCGCAGCGCGGCCTGGATTCGTGCTGTGCCGGCATCGCTCAGTTTGACGCGCTGGGCTCGCCCGTCCACTGGATCAGGTGCCCTCTCAATCAGGCCTGCACCCTGCAATTGGGCGATATGCCGGGAAACGGTGGAGGCATCCAGATTTGCGCAGACGGCCAGGTCGGTAGCGCGTAGCGGTCCGGATGTCGCGAGGGTTTTCAGCAACCAGAACGTACCGCTGTCGAGTGTTTCGCCCTGACCGCGTTGCCGCATGAGTCGCCCGATTCCGAGCAAAGCGTGCATGAGCGATTCGACCGACGCGGTCCGTGATGACGTGGACTGCACAGAAGCTTGCATGCAGCAAGCATATAACTATTTGCATGCTACAAGCAATTTATCCTGCGCTTACAAACCACGGACGTCGGTGAAGACCCTGGACGACCACTGGAGATATAAAGCTGCCCTTCTCTTTTGGAAAGTTCGGGTTTACATTCGCGACATGACTACTTCTGACATGAAGGTGATCCTGGAAGAACTTGCCGCGGGACGCATTGACGCCGCCGAGGCAGCCCGCCGGATCGACGCCTTGAAGGCGTCGCAAGCACCATCGGAGCCGCCGACCGAACCAACCAACGAGCAACTAACTGGATCGGAAACTGACTCCGACGCCTGGGCGGCCGCCACGGACTGGCCGCAGGCCGGCGACGCTCCCGGGGCCACTGAGCCGGAAGCTGCGACCTCAGAGCCGGAGGCTCCGGCCGAGGAGCCGGTACGAGCAAAGCAGGTGAACGTTGGGGGCGTGGAACGCATCTCCGTCCGGGCGGTCGGGCGGCGGGTTCGTATTCTCGGCGAGACCTCAGTAGCGACGTTGTCCGCCGACGGACCGCATGTGCTGCGTCGCAACGGCTCAGTCCTGGAGGTCTCCAGCGACGGTGAGCTAGGTGCCTCACTCGACGGATTCAGCATCCTGCGAAGTGCTCCCCGCAGCCTCGATGACTTCCGCTCACTGGGCCTCGGCAAGGAGCTCTTTCTCCGCGTCAACCCAAATGTCATCGTTGATGTCGAAGTCACTGCTGGCAGCTTGAACACCGAGCAGGTGCCGCATCTCGGCAAGGTGCGGGTCACCGCTGGGGCAGCCAAGCTGCTGGACGTCGCTGAAATCAACGACGCCCTCATCCAGGCTGGGCAAGCCACGATCAAAGGCACGATCAAGACCGGCCGCAACCGGGTCCGGGCCGAGTCGGGAACGTTGTCGATCACCTTGGCTGATGACTCGAACGTCACCGTCAGCGGTGAGGCCCAACTCGGCAAAATCAGCTGGGCCGGCGGCCACAGCGGCGCCGGCGATGAGGTCGTCATGGGCAGCGGCAGCGCGAAGCTCGACATCGAGGTCGTCATGGGTCATGCCCAGGTACGAGTCGGCTCCGACATGAGCAGCGAGGCTGGCGTCGGATGATCCAGCGCTCGGGCAGGCCGCAGCAGCGACTTGATCACCACGCACCGAGCGACTGTCCGGTGTGCGGTGATCAGCTCGCGGTGATTCGCCTGGGTTGCGGCTCGTGCGGCACCGAAATCGCCGGTGTGTTTAGCTCCTGTGAATTTTGCGCGCTCAACGAGAAGGAGACCGAGATGCTCCGCGTCTTCCTCTCGTCTCGCGGCAATCTCCGGGAGGTGGAAAAGCACCTTGGCGTCTCATATCCCACTGCGCGGCTTCGTTTCGCGGAGTTGTTGGAAAAGCTTGGCCTCGGCGAAACACCTGAGCCGGAGACTGCACTAACCCGGGACGAGATTCTCTCCGAAGTGGCTTCCGGGGCGCTGACCCCGGACGAGGCGCAGGAACTGATCAGTCGGCTTTAGACATGCGTTGGTCAAGATCACCCAAGCGCCCCGGATGTCCGGGGCGCTTGGGTGATCTTGAGATAAGCGGTCAGCCGCGAAACGCTTCGACCTTCACAACGGTGACGTTGATCGAGCGACCGTTGGGGGCGACGTAAGAGACCGCGTCGCCGGTCTTCTTGCCAAGGATGGCCGAGCCGAGCGGCGACTGCGGACTGTAGACATTGGTGGAGTCAACGCTGTCGTCCAGTCCGAGTAATTCGCGCGATCCCAGCAAGAATGTGTCCGTATCGGATTCATCTCCGTCAAAAGCGATCGTCACCTGTGTCCCCGGGGCGACCTCGTCAGCGTTCGCCGGCGACTCACCGACCTGAGCCCGATTCAGCATGTCGATGAGCTGACGAATCCGAGCCTCCTGGTGTGCCTGCTCCTCGCGCGCGGCGTGATAGCCGCCGTTCTCGCTCAGATCACCTTCTTCACGCGCCGCGGCGATCTTTGCCGAGACCGCAGCACGGCCCGGCCCGGACAGGTGATCGAGTTCCTTCCGGAGCTTGTCGTACGCCTCCTGGGTCAGCCATATCGTCTCGGTGGCGGAGTTTTCAGACATCCCCAAAGGTTAGCAAGGGCAGGCCAGCCCATTTCAGTTCACAGTGCACCCCTTGACCACCACGGTGGTGGCCCGTCGCAGTGTGGTGAACATGAGATTCGCCTCCACGACACGGTGGGTACTGGCGGCGATAGGCACCTGCTGCTCGCCGACCGGCTGGTAATCCGCAGCCTGCGCCAGCACCCGACAAGACGCTGGCAGCGATGGATCGCGACGCTCGACAGAGATGGTGGCCGAGACCGAGGTATCGGAGTCAATCCGAAACGTCACGACCTGGGCGGCGACCGCGGGTCTGGAGTGCAGCAGTGCAGTCCACACCAGCCACGTCAGAGCAAGCACTGCGCCGACGCCGATCAAACCCACCAGCAGCGGACGGGGCATCCGAGGTTTGGGGTAGCGACGGCGGAGCCGCTCGGCAGCATCAGCCACCCCGACATTCTGCCCGTGTCTCGCCCAACGGGAGGCACCAGCCAAAGCGACGCACCGGATGGGAGCATGACGACCATGTCTCATCCGGCGCTTCGTGTAGACGCCCGGGGCGAGCGCCTGAGGCTGCTGCACGTGCACGCCCATCCCGACGATGAGTCGAGCAAAGGCGCGGCGACCACGGCGAAGTATGTGGCCGAGGGTGTGGATGTTGTGGTCGCGACATGTACCGGCGGGGAGCGAGGCGCGATCCTCAACCCAGCGATGGACCGGCCCGACATCTTGGCAAACATCGCCGACATCCGCCGGCAGGAAATGGATCGCGCCCGGGAGATCCTGGGAATCAAGCAGGTCTGGCTCGGCTTCGTGGACTCGGGATTACCCGAGGGAGATGATCCGCCTCCGCTACCCGAGGGTTGCTTCGCCGGTACGGACATCGCCGTGGCGGCTGCGCCCCTGGTCGAGGTAGTCCGGTCGTTCCGCCCCCATGTGATGACGACCTACGACGAGAACGGCGGCTACCCGCATCCGGATCACATCATGTGTCACAAGGTCAGCGTTGCGGCCTTTGAAGCGGCACCCGACCCTGGTGCCTATCCCGACCGCGGCGCACCCTGGCAGCCGCTCAAGCTCTATTACTCCTTTGCCTTCCACCGGAAGCGCATGGTGGCGTTGCATCAGGCGATGCTCGCCCGCGGCCTTGAGTCCCCGTACGGCGAGCGACTCCAGGAATGGCCTGAGGATTCCGAGCATGCCGCCCGGATCACGACCCGGGTTGGCTGTGCCGAGTATTTCCCAGTGCGTGATCGCGCGCTCTTCGCCCATGCGACTCAAGTCGACCCAGACGGGCCGTGGTTCGCGGTACCACTCGAGGTGCACAAGTCAGCCTGGCCCACTGAGGACTGGGAGTTGGTGCGCAGCCTGGTCCCGACGACCATCCCCGAGGACGATTTGTTCGCCGGAATCGCCGTGCCCGCGGCGAGTACAGTTTCACCATGATCCTTCTCGAGGTCGACCCTAATGTGGTCAAGCCCGGTTGGACGCCTCTAGTCATTACGCTGCTTCTGCTCGGCGCCATGGTGTTTTTGTACCTGAGCATGCGAAAACAGTTCCGAAAGATCCGCACGCCGGAGGACGAGGAATCGGATAACACGGAGGACCCTGCATCTGAGCGGCCGCCTACTAACCAGGGCTGAGGCCACAGATTTGCAGCTGCTGTGCAGCGCATAAGGTCGGAGGATGATCGGAGGCAATCGCCTCGCTTCGGCGACCAGCCCATACCTGCTTCAGCACGCCGACAATCCAGTGCACTGGTGGTCATGGTCCGACGAGGCCTTTGCCACGGCGGCCGAGCGGCAGGTTCCGGTCTTCCTCTCCGTTGGATACGCAGCATGTCACTGGTGCCACGTGATGGCGCACGAGTCCTTCGAGGACGAGCGAACCGCTTCCATGATCAACGAGCATTTCGTCGCGATCAAGGTTGACCGTGAAGAACGCCCGGATGTCGACGCGGTGTACATGCAGGCGACTCAGGCGTTGACCGGGCAGGGGGGTTGGCCGATGAGCGTTTTTCTGACACCTGATCGCAAGCCCTTCTATGCCGGAACCTATTTTCCGCCCACGCCGCAGCACGGTTTGCCCTCCTTCCACCAGGTGTTGCAGGCAATCAGTGAGGCCTGGCGCGACCGGAAATCAGAGATTCTCCTCAGCGCGTCAGAGATCACGCGTCGACTGTCGATGCAGCAAACGCCAGCCGGCTCAGAGACGTTGACGGCTGCCGACTGCGGGGAGTCGATCTTGCTGCTGCAACGGGAATTCGACCCGACGTACGGCGGCTTCGGTAGGGCGCCCAAGTTCCCGCCGTCGATGCTGCTCGAGGCGTTACTTCGTGACGGCGGGGAAGTAGCGATGTTCATGGCAGGACGGACGCTGGAGGCAATGGCGCGAGGTGGCATCTACGACCAGATAGGCGGCGGCTTCGCGCGCTACAGCGTCGATGCGGGATGGGTGGTGCCGCACTTCGAGAAGATGCTTTACGACAACGCCCTGCTGCTCGGTGGGTACGCAAATTGGTGGCGCCTAACCCGGAACCCGCTGGCCGAGCGCATCGTGACCGAGACGGTCGGCTGGCTGAGGCTCCAGATGCGGACGGCGCAGGGTGCGTTCGCCTCGAGCCTCGACGCCGACTCGCAAGATGATCACGGTGAGCTCCGCGAGGGTGCCTACTACGTCTGGAACCGTGATCAGCTGCTGGCGGTGCTCGGCGCAGAGGATGCAGCCTGGGCTGCGGAGGTCTTCTCGGTGACACCAACCGGCACTTTTGAGCATGGTGCCTCGACCTTGCAGCTGCGGTCCGACCATGATCAAGTCCGGCTGGCAGAGGTTCGAGAGCGGCTCAGGATCGCGCGTGATCAGCGCTCCCGCCCTGGGCGCGATGACAAGGTCGTGGCGGCCTGGAACGGGTTGCTGGTGGATGCGCTGGTGCAGGCCGCGATGATCTTCGCTCGCCCGGAATGGCTCGAGATCGCAACTCAGGCCGCCGAGCACGTCTGGCAGCTGCACTGGCGCGACGGCCGGTTACGCCGGACCTCTCGCGATGGCGCTGTTGGCGAAGCATTCGGCATCCTGGAGGACTACGCAGCCCTTGCCCTGGCTGCCGTGCGGCTGGCAGCGGTGCACGCAGCGCCGCTCTGGCTGGCCCGCGCCGAGCAGCTGCTCCAGGTGGTCATGGAGCAGTTCGACGACGCCGCTG
>DATEWO010000288.1:0-17442 GCA_035257925.1 Propionibacteriaceae bacterium
CGTGAGCTTCGCCGAATTCGGTCAGCCGATCCCGCAGCCGCGTTGCCTCCTCCGGGGTGAGGCCCGGGATGCGAGCACCGGTCTCGGGACTGGCTGTCTTCAAGCTGACGGTGGCTAGCCCGAAGGAGCGCTCCAAGGGACCAGACTCGACCTCGACCAACTGCATCCGGCCGTACGGCACCGCTATCAGACTTCGGGACATGATGCCATGGGTGATGTAGAGATCATCTTCCCGCTCCACGTAGCCCCAGGAGCGCCAGCTACGAGTGACGATGGTGGGACTGATGATCACGATCACTGCCGCGACCGCCCAGATGAGACCCGAGATCCACCACTTGCCTGACGTGACTCCCACAATCACCGCCGCGATCGTCAGGAGACCGGGCGGAATGATCAGGTTGGTCAGCAATTGCATCGAGCGGTACTTCGGTGAAAGTCGCTTCCACTCATACGCCGGCGGCGCGAACAGTTCTTCCATAACAGGTTCAGGCTACGTGCCGGGTCGAGAAGAATGGCTTAAGCGACGCCTACCTGCGCGGGGATTGCAACTGCTGTTCATTTCCGCCGCTTGTTCGGCTTCGGGCCATGTACCGATACGCCGCCGAACAGCGACACGCCTTTGATGACCAGGGTCGGTGCGCCCGGCGCCGGGTCGCCGATATTGCTGACATCGGTGCCGCCGAAGATTCCGGCAGTCTGGTCGCGTACCTCGATGCCTTCGGGCACCTTGATGTCGAGCCCGCCGAAGCACCAAAAGCCTGAGATCTCCACTACTGGGGCTTCGAAGATCGCATCACGTAGATCAAGATCAATTCCGCCGAAGAGGGCCAGTGCCGAAATATTCCTTCGTACCCGCCACCTCCCGGTGCGGGTGGCGCCGCCGAAAATGGCGATCATCTTGTCCGAGTCGGAGCTCTGTCCCGTGGTGTCAATCGTGAAGCGGCTCGTGGATTGCGGGGTAGCGACCGGACTAGGGGTACCAACGACCACGAGATCACGGGTAATCGGGAGTAAGTCGTCGAAGGTCTTGGCCGCCAACAGTTGGTCGAGGCGCTCGTCATGCTCCTCCCGGGTCAGCCTGCCCTCGGCGTACGCGGTGCTCAGCACGGTCGCCACCTGATCGCGGTCGGCGTCGGAGGCACGTAGGTTGCCACCAGCAATGGGGCCGACATTCCTGGGTTCAGGGACGGGCTCGGTCATCACCCCAAACTAGTCCGGATGCCCTCAAACCGCGGAGGGGCAGTTGCGGCTTTCAGGGCGGGCTCCGGTGAGTTCAGGGGTGTCCCTGACGTGGATGGACGCTAGTGCCCTGGAAGAGAAATCTCTTAACGCTTCGCGTCGCCCAGGCACGCACCTCGCGGCGTTCTCCTCGGTGGGGATACGACCCGGTATCCCTCCCTCGTCGGCTTTGCGATGCACGCACCTGAACGTCGCCAAGCGCCAAGGAACTTCCCTTCCAGGGCACTAGCTCGCTGGCTGCCCGGGGGAGTGCCGAACGCCGATGTCGAAGACGTTGCCTTCGGGATCGGTCAAGGTGGTCCATCTCGTCCCGTACTCGTCAAATTCAGCGATCTTGGTAGCGCCTAGCGCGACCGCGCGCTCGACTTCGGCTGGCAGGTCAGTCGCGACAAGGTCGAGGTGCAGTCGATTCTTGCCCTGGCGCGGTTCGGGTACACCCAGGAACATCAACGCGGGAAAGGTGCGGTCTTCCGAGGCCGGGATCAGTGCGAAGAACTGGTTGGCGCCGTCGTCGACCGGGCGCTCGACGAGGGCCGACCAGAAGGCGGCGATCTCGTCAGCGCGTTGGGAATCGATGACAACCTGACCAAATCCAAGAGCCACGGTGGTGTTCCTTTCTCGACTGTGCACCTAGCCTGCCGAAGTGCACGTACCTGATGGCGAAGACCTCGCAAACCCTGTGCTCAGTCCGCCGATAGCATCGGAGGGCCGCCTCAGGCGCAGCAACAGGAAGGTATGCCATGGATGAGTCGGTCCTGCGCCAGAAGCTCGAGCGCTTCTTTGAGTACGCGGGCGCCGACGTCGACCGCGCCGAAGAGCTCTATCACGAGGACGCCGTGTTGGAGTTTCCGCAGAGCGGTGAGCGTTTCGAGGGCCGCGGCACATTCACCGAGTGGCGTAGCAAATACCCAGTCGAGCGAGCTGACATGCGCTACCAAATCCGCCGGGTAACTGTCCGGGAGGACTTCACGGTGGTCGAGATGTCGGCGAGCTATGACCGCGGCGCGACCTGGGTACATGGCGTGCAACTGCTGGATTGGCGCGGCGACAAGGTGACCCGGGAGCGGATCTACGTCGCGGACGGCTGGGAAGCGCCGGAGTGGCGAGCACCTTGGCGCTCGCCGATCCCTGCCGAATGAGCCGCAAGCATTAAGCGCTTATGACAAACGCACCGGCCGCCGGGACCTTCTCGACCTCGGCGGTGTTCTCGCCGTCTTCCATCCAGGCATGTAGTTTCTCCACCGGCCCATCCCCGAACGGCTTTTCCTCCGACTGGTTGGGACCGGCGACGTATCCGTCGACCGAGACCGTGATGTCGCAGCACACCTTGCTCATGAGTCGTCTTATTTTAGTCGAGTTGCTTGATTGACTGGCGCCTACCGAACCGGCTCCAAGGTCAACACAATGACCCCGGTGGCAGCCGGCTGCGTGCTGGTGAGTGTCAACTCCTTGCTCAGTCCTGGGGGAAACAGCGGCTTACCGCTGCCCAGGACCACCGGATGGATGAACAGGTGATATTCATCGATCAAGTCAGCCTCGATCAGGCTGCCGACGAACTCACCGCCGGCGTACACCAGCAGGTGGGAGCCGTCTTGCTCCTTGAGCCGCCGCACCGCCGAAAGCGCGTCGCCCTCCAACAATGACCCGTTCCACCCCTCGATTTCTCGACGGCTTCGAGAAGCGACGTATTTAGGAATGGCGTTCATTCGGTCCGCCATCGGATCGTCCTCGTTCGTCCGCGGCGACCAGGACTCGGCGAAGTGCTCGAACATCTTGCGGCCCAGCAGCAAGGCGTCGGCCCGGTTGATCAGGTCCTGCTGGTGCGCCTCGAGTTCCTCGTTCCAATAGGGAAATGTCCACTGGTCGTTCTCGTCCATGTCGCTGATCCCGTCGAGCGACACATACACCGACAGCAGAACTCGTCGCATGAAGATTTCTCCTTTCGACTTGGCTCTGGGATAACGCGTTGGCGCGAGCAGAGGGCGCGTCACCCTCGCCACGCAGAATGATGGACCGGTGGCAGTGATGAAACTCATCTAGTCCAGATGCCGTACACGCTGCCATCCCCCGACAACAATACTTATAGGTCTTTCGTCGCCGCGCTTAAGTCCTAGGCTCCCCCGCTTCACTGGCTCGTCGTGGGCTCATAGCACCGCAGCTAGATGCCCGCGCGTCACCAAACTCTCCGGATATGGCAGGCGGCTCGAGAGCAGAGAGCGCGAATCTGACATAGTGGTAGCTTTCGTGGGTGCGCATCGGGGTCGTTGCGGAGCGGACGGGCTTGAGTCCACGAATGATCCGCTATCACCAGCAGCACGGGCACCTGCCCAGCCGAGAACGTAGCGCAGGCCGGCATCGGAGTTTCGATGAGCAGGACGTGCGCTGGCTCCGTAACCTGCAGACCTTGCTAGCTGCGGGTGTGCCGACAACAACCGCGGTGCGTGCACTCCGCGGCGAGACGTCCGACGCCGAGCGGGTGGCGATCGATCGCCAACTCGACCGGTTAGCCGGCAACGTCTCGGAGGCGGGGCAGCAGCTGGAGCTGGCTGAAGATGCGGAGCAGCCTCCCGCCGAGGAGCGCATGTCACTTGCTTTCGATTCGTTCTTGATGCGGACCAGGATGGAGAGCTATCTCTCGGCCGGTCTCTGGGAGGCAGGCATGGTGGCTGGGGACTATGCCCTGGTCAGCCTGCTCGCGGCTGAGAGGCAGCTGACCCCGGCCGTACTTGCACGCCTGGTCGGAGTAGCTCCGTCTACCCTCGGGCCTCGGCTCAACGGTTTGACCGAGCGTGGGTGGGTCGAGCGGCGGGCGAATCCGGCCAACAGCCGTTCCTGGTTGCTGCAGCTCACACCGGCCGGCTGGGCCGCCTACGACACTGCGGTTCCTTATGCGAAGGCGGCCTTTAACCGCCTCGACCGCGCGCTCCAGGACCGTCGTGTCGATCTTGTGACCCTCCGGCAACAGATTCAGATCCTGTCCACGACTCTCCGCTCGCTACTGCCCGACCCGTGATGTGAGGCCGTCACGCGCAGTCAAGTGCAGCCCGGCTCATGGTGATTCAAGTTTGTTGCTGAGCAGGGGCCAGGCGCGGTGCAGTTCGCGTTGCCAGTACACCCAGTTGTGAGTTCCGTGGCCGTACAGGTCGATCTCGGCGTCCGCGCCAATCTTGCGGAGGTGTGTGACGAACTCTTTGTTCTGGGCGTTGATCGAGGATTCGATTGAGTCGGCTGCGACGCCGCTGTCATCCAGCGGTCCGGCCTGTCCGTCGCCGGCCGATATGAAGAGCGGGATGCTTTTGAGCTGGGGCGCGAGGTCGTATGGGTTGTGTTGCTTCCAGCTCTCAGCGTCAGTCTCTGGGTCGCCCCACAGCGCAAGCGGGTCTGCCGCTCCTTGGGATGAGACGAGGCCAATGTAGCCCTGAGACACATCGCTGGAGAGGCGGGTATGGACGATACCGCTGAACGACGCTGCCGCGGTGTAGCTGCCCGGATGCCTTGCGGCGTAGCCGAGTGCGCCGAGGCCGCCCATGGACACGCCGGCGATGGCAGCCTTGCCGTTGGCCCGGTATTGGGAGGCGAGCAGCTGCGGTAGTTCCTGGGTATGGAAAGTCTCCCACTGGGGGCCGGTGCGCCAGTTGGAGTAGAAGCCGGCCTTGCCACCGTCCGGCATGACGACGAGGACGTCGTGTTTGCGTGTGAGCTGCTCGATATCGGTCGATCGGGTCCAGCTCAGGTAGGTGTCGCAGCAGCCGTGCAGCAGGTACAGGACCGGCCAGCGCCGTTTGGACTGCGCCTGGAAGCCGGTCGGTAGTAAAAGTCGCACCTGAACCGGTCCGCCCACGGCCGGGGATTCGATCGTGAGGTCAGTGCTCCGGCTGCCGAGGGTCTTGGTTTCGACGATGCGAGCAGTCACGTCGGCGGTGTGCGTCGGCGGGGCCGGCTCGCTGGCCGAAGCCGGTGGGAGCGTCCCGGCTGGGGTCGGCGAAGAGGACAGCGCCCCGCAGCCGACCAGGCATGCCGCCACGAGGAGCAGCCCGCCGCTCCACCGCCATCGCCGTAGCGCTCTAATACTCCTCCTCCACGTCATCATGAGGCCTCAGCCGCGGACGGGACAGTTGACCAAAACTGACACCGAAGTTCGTCCTTCGGCAACAGCCCGGCGGCTTGAATCTGACAAATTGTGAGTTTCGCCGTGAGGCTCGGCCCCACGACCCGTTCGCTTGGAGAGATTGGGCAGAGAACCGCTGGCGATCCATGGGTAACCACGTTCCCGCGAGAATGGGTCCCCCGTGGCGCGGCGTGGTAGGGCGGTCCAAGTGAAATGCCGCCCGCCGTCAGGGCTTGAGGTCGACGACGGCGGCTCCCGTTTCGGGGTCGTAGGGGTATGAGACGTGCTGGTGAATCATCCGCCATCCCTCGGGTTGGCGCTGGAAGAGCCGGGTGCCGCGGGACCAGCTTTCGGCCACCTGTCCGTCGGCTTGTTCGGCGGTCATGTGGTTCAGGCCCCAGGCGACGGCGATGTCGTCTCGGACCAGCACGGTCATGTCCGGGACCTGCCAGGTGATAGTGCCGGGTGCAGAATCCAGGCCACGCTGGCAAACCTTGCGGACATTGGCGACTCCGAGATGTTGCAGAGGGACGTCATGTTCGTAGGAGACGACATCGTCGGCGATGTGGGTCATCAACCCGTCGATGTCTTTCGCCTCGGTGGCTGCGAACCACCGCTCATGGATGTCGCGCAGCTCCTTCTCATCATTGGTTTCAGCACCGGCTTCACCGGCGAACGACGTCTTGTTCGGGCTAGTGTCGGCGGCGCTGGTGTCGGGGAAGGAGTGGTGTTCGTGGGTGACGACCCACCGCTTCCCGTGCTTGCGCAACCCGAGGGTGAGCCGCAGCCGCATGTCGGGGTTCTTGCTGAACTCCTCCGGGGCGCCGCAGCGTAGGAGTGCCCAGACGAATGCGACGTCATCACCGGCGGTGACGTCCATCGACTCGATCTCGAAGACCACGCCACCTTGGGCCTGCCAGGTAAAGAACGACGGCCAGGTCTTCCGGTAGGCGTCGATGCCTCGTACTCCTTGGTACGGCGGGGGCACGTCGAACATGACGATGTCGCTGGAGTGGTCGTCGAGCACAGTGTCGAGGTCGCCACTGTGGACGGCGGCGGCCCACCGCTTCACCAGGGCTCGGATGTCAGCGTCGTCGCGAGTCACTTTCGGTCCTTTCTTTCAGAGGTAGTTGGGTTTGCGGCTGAGTTCTGGGTGGCAGAGGCGGACAGGTCACTAATCGGCATGTGATCGGTGCTCCCGCGCTTTTGGCGAATATGCCATCCTGCCCAGCACTAGTGGAAACCACATCACTGCCCCAGGTGAACTCGGTTGAAACCCGTGATTTGCCATCAAATCTCGGGTATGCCAGGAAGGACAGATCCGTGGCACCTGCTAAGCACCTTGAGCCACTGAGGCCACTGATCGGTCGCTGGCGTACCTTCGGAACCATTCTCGATGAGGATGGCTCGGTAGCCGGTGAAATCAGCGGCACCGATATCTATACCTGGCTGCCCGGTGGCCATTGGATAGTGCACGAGGTGGACGTGCGAATGGGCGAGGAACGCACTCAGGTTCTTGAGTTGATCGGCGGGCGCGATGACACGTCTGGAGGTTGGCAAATGCACGCGTTCGATACCGCTGACAATCCAGGAAGAATGCGCCTCACTATCGAAGGGCCGGGTCTGCTGCTGCTCCAAGGCACCGGTGTCCGAAGCTGGCTACGCCCCGAGGCAGGCCCAGACCAGATGACCACGCTCTGGGAACGCGAAGTCATCGACCAGTGGATTCCTTGGATGGACATGCACTTCGAACGCGAGGCGCCCTAGCAAACCTGACCGTTGAATATCCGTCGGCTGCTGCGACGGGCTGGTGCATGGTCTCTACGCCGGAACCGTCCTCGGGCTCGCCGGTGGTCGACTCGACTTCACACGGGTTCGACGTGATGAACCCCGAGTCCTCCGTGGTGCTGCGGGTTGTCTGATGCCGCCCCCGCTCGAAAGCGGGATCCCGTCTTTACCCCACAGCTCCTTGCCGTGTTCCGAGACGATGTACTTGGGCAGGCCGTTGAGGGCGGTGGCTGCCTGGTCGGCCTAGGTCTCGTCTACCAGGTGCTCGCTGGGAGAACGCAGAACTCGTTCCCCTCCGGATCTGCCAGAGTGAACCATCCCGACCCGTCCGGCCGCCGTCGGTCGGCCACCACGGCGGCCCCAAGACCCACCAGACGCTCGACCTCCTGCTCGCGGGAACCGTCGACCGGCCGCAGGTCAAAATGCAGCCGGTTCTTCACCTGCTTGCCGTCAGGTACCGCGATGAACAGTACGGGGATCTCGCCGTCGGTCGAGAAGATCATGCATTCCTCATCGCCCGGCTCGTTCGCGTCCTCAGGATCCCCTGCCATGCCCAGGAGATCCCCGCACCAAACGGATTGAGCGTACGCGTCGCGGGCGTCGATAGTGATGTGGCTGATTCGTGACGTCACGGCCTCAGCCTCACACAGGGCTACTGGACTCGTTAGTCGATTTTCCGTCCGGTCACCGCGGGAGGCTGACCACACCCTAACCCCGCCGCCGTCCGCTGCGCCCGATTCCTCGGCCTGACTAATGTCATCGTCCGATTGATGATCATTGCCCTCTGGTCGGACGCCGGGCGGACATGCGCAGTGAGGTTGGTTCTCTGCCGCGCCTTTTACTACCGGTTTGTTACCCACCGGCACACCACACCTGACTACGCCAATCAGCTCCTTCACGACCGCTGGCCGATGCTGATCAGCCAGCAGGGGCGCCGCGTTCTCGTTGAACGGTGTGTGTTCGTGAGCCCTCTGCGGCAAACTGCCAATTTGTCAGATTCGAGTCCTCCGGCATTGCCAAAGGCCGAATCGAAGTGTCAGCGTTTCGGCTCGGTCACCTCAAGTGACAAGAAGACGCAATCGTCTTACCTAGCAACCATCGACCTCGAGAGGGATCAAGATGATGCTCACCCTGGTCGACGAGGGCAAGACGCCGTTGCCAGCTAGAAGTCGTTGACGCGGAATCGATCAGAATGTTGCGCTGCGTCAACGCTCTAACTGTGCTGGCAGTTCTGCTAGTGGCTGCCTGCGGATCCGGTGCTGGCACGCAGCGACCGGCCAATCCGGCCCCGCCGTCGGCTGTCTCGCCCAGTCCAACGCCGAGTCCGACTCCGCGCACCCAGGCCGAGGAGGACTGTAGCCAGACCGTTCCGGCCACCGTCAAGATCAGCGATCTCGTCCTAAAGGCGGCCGACGGCGTCACGCTGCGGGCCGCCTCGGTCGGCAGCGGTCAACGTGGAGTGATCTTGCTGCACCAGACTGACAACGGCCTATGCGGATGGCTGCCCTACGCCGGCTACCTAGCCACCCAAGGCTTCCACGTCGGGCTCTTCGACTTCCGCTGCACCTTCAACTCCGGCTGCGCCGAAGGTGAAAAGGCCCACAACGTCACCGCCGATGTGGTCGCCATTGCCGCCGCTTTGCGCCAGCGCGGTGCCCGATCACTGGCCGTTGTCGGCGCTTCGTACGGCGGCGCGGTGGCGATCGGGACCTGCGCTGTGGTGCAGGCTGATGCCTGCGTCGCATTGTCGCCGGCGCTCTATGACAACAAGCTCGGTGCCGGGATGACCGCCAACAAAGCCATTGGCCAGCTGAGAGTGCCGCTGTTGTTCGCCGCCGCCCCGGATGACTCCGACAGTCCGGCTGATGAAAACCAGGCTCTGCTGCGCCGAGCCCGACCAGGGATGGTCACCGTCATCAAGCTGCCAGCAGGCGCCGGCCACGGCTGGGATACGGTCACTAACCCGAACACCGCCGGACAGCCGACAACCTTCTCTGCCAAGGTGATCGACTTCATCACCAAGAATCGCTGACAGAATCGGCCGGCACAGCGCCACCCCGGCGCCAGAAGCCTCGCGCAGAGAGGTCCGCGATGAGAAGGCTTACGTGCGGTCCACGGCGGGCCCCAGCACTGTTCTGCCCAAAGTTCAACAACTGCACCATCCTCTAGTCGGATCCCGATGGCTACTGCCAAGGTTTCGGTCGTCGTCGTCGACAAGTAAGTCGATAGTTCACAAGGGGCGCATCTGGTCCAGGAACGCCAAGCACGCCTGTCGGCGTCGAAAAACGCCCTGACAGTCGCTGCGCGTGTAAGCACCGCGTGCAACACCGCGCCGACACAGTCCACACGTCGCTGGGCTTCCACGCCACAATGCGCGGCCTCGGCGCAATGAGGCGCTTTCCAGGGTTGCCCTCATCGCATGAGCCTGCGCTACCCTTACGCAGGTTGCTCCGAAATTCCTTAAGTCATTGTTAAGTCACGAGTGGGGTACGGGGTACACATCGAAGATGTAAAACGCCTAGTCAGGCGGATGTAGTTCAATGGCAGAACATCAGCTTCCCAAGCTGACAGTGCGGGTTCGATTCCCGTCATCCGCTCCAATCCCGAAAGCCCTAGTCGTAGCTAGGTTCAGCGACTAGGGCGGAAATCTAAACTGGCAGCTATCCGACCATGGTGTCCCCAACGTGCCCCGAACCGTCCGAGCCCTCGGCCTTCAGGGCGGCCGCCATGGCGTCCAGAGAGATAAAAGGGCCGGCGCAGCGGCGCGTTTCCTCGCTGCGCTGCCGGCCGCGCCGCTAACCCGCACGTCAGGTAGGTCGCCGTCGAGCCAAGATCGTTGGTAGCTGTCGCCTCTGGACCCGGCGGTCGAGCCATGGTCAGACTGTTCCGGTGGACAACACCATCACCGACCACGAGCTGACCGAGTTCGTCCGGCCTGCCGAGGAGGCCGCGAACGCCTATCTCCGGGGGACGTAGACCACTACCTCAACCTCTTGCACCATGCGAACGGTTTCACGTTGCTGCGGCCCAACGGCGGACCGGCCAGTCGCCACGAGGAACGAGCCGCCGACCTGAGGTCCTGGCCGAACCCCTTCCGGGACGGCGAGGCCCAGCTCGAGCACGCTCCCAAGCTGGGAGTGCGGGTTCGATTCCCGTCATCCGCTCCACCTCATCACTCCTAGCCAGCCGCGTTTAGGCGGCATCGCCCTCCGGGGCCCCAGTGTCGGGCCTCAAACGGCCCCCAGGGGCGTTCTCGGCCTCCTGCTCATACGCGGCGAGTTCAGCATCAAGGCGACTCGCTGCGCACGCCGCTCCGGCGCGTGTCCTCGCTCTGCTCCGGGCCGCGCCGCGCCTACTTCTGGACGCGGAAGCGGAGCATCGTCACGGGACCTGACTGCCTGTTGCTGAACGGTTCCAGGTCGATCCTGCCGAGGCCCGAGGTTGAGAAGCGCACGCCGTCGCCGAGCAGCACAGGTAAGACATAGACCAGGACCTCGTCGACGAGACCTCGCTGCAGGCACTGACTGGCCAGGTCGGCACCGAGGATCTCCAGATTCTTCCCGCCTGCGGCGGCGCGCGCCGTGGCGACGGCCTCCGCGAGGTCGCAGGTAAGGAATGTGACCCCTTGCTCCGGCTCGTCCGGCGGTTGGTGCGTCAGGACAAATACCGGTCCCCCGTCGTAGTCGGTGTCCTCGTCGGACATCCGCTTGCCGACCTCGTAGGTGCTCCGGCCAACGAGCATGGCACCGGTGGCGTGCATGACCTCAGGAAACGAGTACTTTTCATACTCGAGGACCCAGTCCATCGCGTCGTCGGGGCCGGCGATGAAGCCGTCCAGCGACATCGCCCTGTTCACCACGACCTTGCCCAGGCCAGCATCCGTATCGCTCATGCCGATGACGACCCGCCGCAAGTCACGAACTCATTAGCCTCGGCGGACCGATCCTGGGACCGTCCCGCATAATCTTCGCCGCCCATCTCGACAATGCGATCTGCAACAAGCGCTGGGTACTTGGTCACGTTGCTCAGAGTAAACGATCAGATCATGGGTGGACGGGTCTCTGACCGCTACCCAGTCCGGGCGCTCGGCCGGGCACCTCAAGACACAGGCCGTTAAAACCCACCACCCACATTGCCTGAGCTGGAGCCCTCGGTCGGCGGCAGGTTCACATCGCTTCTGAACCGGCCCCCACCACTACCCGGGTACCGGTAGTGCTTGCACTGCACGCACACCTCGTACGGCTGACCGTCCTTGTCCACACCCGAACGCCACTCGTGGCGGCCGGCCAAGCAGCGCAAGCTCTTCACTGCGAACCACTTCCTCAGTGCCCTGGCTCAGCGACGCGAGAACCGTCCGGGGCGTCGCAACCTGTCCGGCACGGACTGACTCATTACCGACAATCCCAGCGGCCCAGATTCGTGTCAACGCCGTAACCCATCGCTCTTCGCCATGCGCACCTCAGCACGTCTCCGTCAGAGTGGGCGTTGAACCCGGCGGCCGAGGGTACGCGAACGCCGCCCAGGACCAGCGCGTGACCTTCGACCAGCCGGTGCACGTCATGGCCCGATCCAACGCGGAACGGCGTCTGCATGTCCCAACCGTAACGGTCTCACCGACCGCGATCCCGCCCGGCAACTCCTCCTCGCAACCTCTCGTGGCAGCACTGCTGGATTCACCTCTGCTGGATAGAGGCGACGCTTCGCACCGCTCCGCCGACGGCGACAGACCCACAGATGCTGGCCTCGGGCTGGGATGCGATTAGCGGGACTCTGTGGCGGGGGTACGTGCCGTGGCGCTCCAGGCGGCCAGCAGCTTCAGTTGGTCCTCGGCCTGGCTGCCCGGTTCGGCGGAGTAGGCGATCATGGTCAGCCCATCGCCTGCCAGGTCGAGGGCGTCACCGGTCAGCTCGATCTCCCCGACGACCCGGCTGCCCAACCGTTTGCGGGCGGTGCGGTGCAGCCGCACGTCGTGCCGGGCCCATCGGCCGGCGAAACCGTCACTGCGGGTCGTCAGCTCGCCGATCAGGTTGCTGATCCCGCTGTCGGACGGGTCGCGGCCGGCCTGGATGCGCAGGGAACCGACCATGTCCTGGGCGACTGCGTCCCAGTCCAAGAAGAAGGCCTTGGCATAGGGGTCGAGGAACACGAACCGGGCCAGACTGAACGGCAAGTCGTCGCGGACGAAGACGCCGTCGTAGAGAGCCAGGCACAAGTCGTTGGCGGCCAGGATGTCCAGCCGGGGGTTCCGCACGTACGCCGGCGTGCCGGTCATCCCCTTCAGGATGCTGAGCACGGCCGGCCTGACCCGTGTCACCGGCGGCTTGGCCCGACGCGCTGGTGCAGCCGGGACCGACGCCGCCTTGGCCAGGTCGAACAGGTGCTCCCGCTCCGCCTCATCCAACTGCAAAGCCCGGGCGAGGGCCTCCAGAACCGAATCCGAGACCCCCGACAGGTTTCCACGCTCCAGCCGGGCGTAATAGTCAAAACTCACGCCAGCCAGCGAGGCGACCTCTTCACGCCGCAGCCCCGGCACCCGTCGCCTCTCGCCGTAGGTCGGCATCCCGGCCTGCGCCGGGGTGATCCGGGCCCGGCGGCTGGCCAGGAAGTCGCGCACGGCTTGACGGTCCACACCTCGACACTACGAGCCGACCGCCCGGCCGAGGAAGGTACTGCGAGTACACGGGTTGGCGAGCCCTGTGCCCGCGACGAATCAACCAACAGATCTTCAGCCGTAGCGGCTGCTCCCGTCTGTGATGAGCCGCCTTGGCCGGTACTGGCAATGCCTGTTTCATCGCGCGGGTGAGTTCTAGTGTCGAGAACGCGGTTCTCACCACCCTCACGGACCTGCAGACCAAAGCCCCCTGAACTCGTAAGGAGCAGGCAATGATCAAGCGCACTCTCGGCAGTAGCGGACTACAGGTATCCGCGATCGGACTAGGTTGCATGGGCCTTAGCCACGCGTACGGTCCGCCCGTCAGCGAGCAGGACGGCATCACCCTCATCCGCGCCGCCGTTGACCTCGGCATCACCTTCTTCGACACGGCCCAGGTCTACGGCCCGTTCACGAACGAGGAGCTTGTCGGCAAGGCCCTGGGTCCGGTCCGCGAGCAGGTTGTCATCGCCACCAAGTTCGGGTTGGTTCTCCTTCGACGGCAGCAGCTCAACCGGGCTGGACAGCCGGCCGGAGTACATCAAGGCGACGGTGGAGGACTCCCTGCGCCGCCTGGATGTGGAGAGCATCGACCTGCTGTACCAGCACCGCGTTGACCCGGACGTGCCCATAGAGGAGGTGGCCGGCGCGGTGAATGAGCTCATCGCCGCCGGCAAGGTCGCGCATTTCGGGATGTCCGAAGCTGGGGTGGAGGCCATCCGACGCGCCCACGCCGTCCAGCCGGTCACCGCGCTGCAGAGCGAGTATTCCCTGTGGTGGCGAGAACCTGAAGCTGAGATCCTGCCGACACTGATCGAGCTCGGCATCGGGTTCGTCCCGTTTAGCCCGCTCGGCAAGGGCTACCTCACCGGCACGATCGACAGCACCACATCCTTCAGCGACTCCGATCTGCGCAACACGCTGCCGCGGTTCACCGAGGAGGCCCGCGGCGCCAATCAGGCCCTCGTCGACCTGCTCTCGGCGATCGCCGCAGGTAAGGGCGCCACTACGGCGCAGGTGGCCCTGGCCTGGCTGCTAGCCCAGCACCCCTGGATCGTGCCCATCCCCGGCACCACGAAGGTCCACCGCCTGCAGGAGAACTCCGCGGCGGTCGACATCGAGCTCACACCCGATGACCTCGAGGAGATCACCGCGGCCGCTGACCGGGTCGACGTACAGGGGGAGCGCTACCCCGCCCACATGCAACGTGGATCAATCGCTGATCGCTCCCGCACCGGCCTCGGTCCACCGAACTCGACACGCCGCGTCGGCCATCATGAGTCGCAAGTCTGGCGCGTACTGGCAGTGCCTGTTTCATCGCCCGGCTGAGCTCTAGCGTCGAGAACGTGGCCAGGTAGCGCCACCTTCAATCTGAATGACTCAAACTCCACGAGGGAACGAGGTAGATCATGCCCAATGTCTCAACACTGACGCTGAACAACGGAGTCGAGCTGCCTGCGCTGGGTCTGGGGGTGTTCCAGACACCCGCTGAGGAGACCCGAGCCGCGGTCGAGGCGGCGCTCTCTGCCGGCTACCGGCACATTGACACAGCCGCTTCCTACGGCAACGAGCGGCAGGTCGGAGAAGCGGTGCACAGTTCTGAGCTGGACCGCTCCGAGGTCTTCTTGGAGACCAAGATCTGGATCAGCGACTACGGCTACAACAAGACGTTGCACGGCTTTGAGAAGAGCGCCCGCAAGCTCGGAGTCGACCAAATCGATCTGCTGATCTTGCACCAGCCGCTGCCGTCAGACTTCGAGGCGACCCTGGAGGCCTACCGGGCCTTGGAGACGCTGCTCGCCGACGGGAAGGTGCGAGCCATCGGCGTCAGCAACTTCATGGTCGAGCACCTCACCACCTTGCTAGAGCGCGCCACCGTGATCCCGGCAGTCAACCAGATCGAGGTCCATCCCTACTTCGCGCAGCGAGAAGTGCAGGCCTTAGGCGCCGAGCACGGCATCTTGACCCAGGCCTGGTCCCCGATCGGCGGCATCACCTTCTACCGCGATGGGCAGCACAGCAGCACTCTGGAGGACCCGGTCATCGGCGACATCGCCAAGGCCCACGACAAGACTCCCGCCCAAGTGATGCTGCGCTGGCACGTGCAGCACGGCCGGTCGGTGATCCCGAAGTCGACCAACCCGGGGCGGATCGCCGAGAACATCGACGTGTTCGACTTCGAACTTTCCACCGAAGAGCTCGCTGCGATCGACGCCCTTGATACCGGCAAGCGGGGTGGCCCCGAGCCTGCGTTGATCACCTTGGACAATTTCGGTCGCCCGATCCCCGAGGACTAGTCAAGGCCGCCAGCGGCTGCTTCCCCAGCCAGCCGGCACCGCCATCGACTTTCTGATCGGGGCCCTGAATTTGCATCACCAGTGAGCCGAAATGCTCCCGGATGAAGCGCTTCTGGCTCATTGGCGATGCCAAACCAGGGCCACTTCTGGTGTGCTGGAGACCGAATCACCTGCGACATGCCGCGCTGCAGACAATGGGGACTGTGACGCTTCGGCTGGGCAAGGCGCGTATTGGGCTGTGGCTAACAGCCGCGCTGACGATTCTCGGCATTGGCGCGGTGATCAGCATCGTGGTCGGTCGGGAGGATGCATCCGGCGACCTCCCCGCCAGCGACGCACAGTCGGTGACTGTGATGACTCGCAACATCTACCTGGGCGGCAGTATCAACCGCCCGATACGAGCGGCGCTGGATCGTACCGGTACCGAGGGAGTGCTCGCCCTGGGTCATGCGAACCATAGATTGCGGGAGGTGGTCAGGCGCACCGACTTCACGACTCGCAGCAAACTGCTCGCCGAGGAGATCGCAGCAACGCGCCCTGATCTGATCGGTCTGCAAGAGGTGGCGCTCTGGCGCCACGGACCCATGCAGCTCGACCGGGTGGGCAGGCCTGATGCGAGGCAGGTCGACTATGACTTTCTGGACATGTTGCTGACCGACCTGGCCAGCCGTGGGGTCAGATATGAGGTTGTTCACGTTCAGCCGCTGTCCGACGTCGAGGCGCCCGCCTTCACCGGCGATCCCTTCACCGGAACGGCTGGCTCCGCTCAGGATGTCCGCCTGACAGACCGCGATGTGATCTTGGTCCGCAGTGAAGCGGGACTACGGATCGAGGGCAGCGGCGGTGGGGAGTTCAGCCGGCGCCTCGATGTCAAACTCGCCGACACCACATTCCGGTTTGTCCGCGGCTACGGCTGGGTTGATGTCGCTGTTGGGTCCGCCCGCATGCGGTTCGTGAACACCCACCTGGAGTCGCAGAGCTCCCAGCTGGCCCGCGCCCAGGCCGAAGAACTGCTGAACGGACCGGCAGGGAACACCAGCCTGTCGACGGTGATCGCCTGCGACTGCAATTCCAATCCGGCCAGCCCTGCGGCACGTTCGTCGCTGCCGATCGGATCGGGCGCCGCGTATCGGCTCATCACCGACGGCCACGGATTCAGCGATCTCTGGCTGCAGCAGCCGGGTCGCGATGGAGGGGGGAACACAGCGTGGCTGAGTGAGCTCGTGAACGACGAAACCGCCGACTTCGAGCGCCGCGTAGATCTGGTGCTCGCCAGATCGGCATCCCCAGGACAGATCGTGGCCAACCGGGTGGAGGTCACCGGGGATGAGCTCAGCGATCGCGACTCGGCCAGCAAGCTCTGGCCTTCCGACCACGCGGGCGTGGTCGCCGAGCTGCGGATCGGTTGAGGATCGTGCTTGACGCACTTTCGCCGCAACGACGACGCCTGATACTCAGTGCCGGCGGTCTCGCCCTGTTGCTGATCGTGACGCTTGCTGTGATCGTCATCATTCGCGTTGCTGCAACGCCCGTTCAGCCTGTCCCGCAAACGGCTCCTGGCCCGGTCCTTCTGGTGCCTGGGTACGGGGGGAACGTCAACTCACTCCAGCCGCTGGCCACTGGCGTGCGCGCGACCGGACGCACGGCGGTCATCGTCGAGCCGATCGGCGACGGCACAGGTGATCTTCGGGAGCAAGCTGAGCATCTCGCGGAGGTGGCCGAGCGGGTACGCAACGACGCAGGGGCTGCCTCGGTCGACGTCATTGGCTACTCCGCCGGCGGTGTCGTCACCCGGCTATGGGTACAAGACAGCGGTGGCGCCGGAGTGGTACGCCGGGTCCTGACGCTCGGCTCACCGCACCACGGAACGAGCCAAGCCGCGCTCGGCGCCCAATTCGCGGGTGGCTGCTCGATCGCATGTGAGCAGCTGGTTCCCGACAGCGACCTGCTGCGTCGCCTGAACGCCGGTGACGAGACACCGGCCGGGCCCTTGTGGGCGACCGTACGGTCGACCAGCGACCAGGTCGTAACGCCGATTGATTCGGCTGCCCTGTCGGGGGCACTGAACATTGTGATCCAAGACGTCTGCCCAGGCTCGGCAGTGGCTCATGGTGATCTTCCGAGCCATCCTGCGGTGCTGGCAGCTCTGGCTTCGGTGCTAGGGGTTGCAGCGCCGCAGCCACCCACCGATGTCGCGTGCTGAATCTTGAATCTCAGTCATCGATGTCTTTGGTACTGAAATTTGCCCAGGCGGCCAGTGTGAAGACCGTCAGATAGCCGAGCTGGACCACGAGCCCGCGAACTACATCTCGCCACAGGATCGGGTCACGGAACAAGTCAACGAACGCGAGCCAGTGGCG
>DATEWO010000289.1:0-2535 GCA_035257925.1 Propionibacteriaceae bacterium
ACCACCCAGCCCGGCCACCGGCACTACCATGCCGGTGGCCGCGCCGCTCGTTCGCCGCCGAGGCGGGTGACATCGCGTCCCACGGCACGGCCTGGGCGTCTGTCCTCCCGCTTCCGCGCAGCGAGCGACCGTTGTGCACTGCGTTGCGTCAACGTCTTGATGAGAGGGCATGACCGTGGACGTCAGCCACACGTCAGCCTGGCCGGTGCAGGTGGCCGCCCGCCAACGTCGACTGCGGGTCGTCAACATCGCGGTCGGGCTCCTGCTCGCCTTGGAAGGCGTCCTGATGTTGATGCTGAGCAACACGCTGGCCTTGCCGATCACCGCCTCCTATCTGACCAACGACCCGGTCGCGGTGCGAGGACCGACGATGCCCGAGCGTCTGTTCGCACTCCCGATCGGGCCGACAGTGGCGGTCTTTCTGCTGCTGGCCGCGGTCGACCATCTCGTGGTGGCCTCCCCTGGTGTGCAGCAGTGGTATGTCCGCAGTCTGGAGCGTCGATCCAATTACGCCCGCTGGATCGAGTACTCGGTCAGCGCCTCCATCATGATCGTGTTGATCGGCCTGTTCGTTGGGATCCGTGATCTTGCCGCGGTGACCGCCATCTTCGCCGCCAACACCGCGATGATCCTGTTCGGCCTGCTCATGGAGCGCCAGCAGCAACCGGGCCGGGCGGACTGGAGCGCCTTCTGGTTCGGATCCCTGGTCGGGGTGGTGCCCTGGGTCCTGGTGGGGATCTATGTGGTCGGAGCGCCCCAGGTGCCCGGGTTTGTGTACGCGATCACCGCCACCCAGTTCGTCCTGTTCTTCAGCTTCGCGCTCAATATGGCCTTGCAGTACCGAGAGGTGGGGCGCTGGCGGGATTATGTGGTTGGCGAAGTCAGCTACATCACCCTCAGCCTGCTCGCCAAGTCACTGCTGGCCTGGCTGATCTTCGCCAACGTCCTTCGCACATAGGAGATGTCGGTTCTGTCGGACGCCGTTAGTTTTTGCACATCGCATGCGCACGCATCCCTGTCGTGACCACCAAGTGCTCAGCGAGGCATGCGTTCGGTCTGCGGAGACCGTCAGGAGGCCCCACCAACCCGGTGGCCTCTGCTTCGTCCCCTTCCACCCCGGCCTTGTGGGATGAGCGCAGGCAGCCGTCTGCACTCACGGCAGGGAGGCCGGGCGACGCACAACCAGTTTCCTTCTCTTCAGGTGAGACGGGTGTCGCCTTGTCGCCATCGTTGCTGGTCGTTCTCGACGCCCTTCGTAAGGTTGTATGCACCAGGTCATGCCCACCAGCCGCTCGGGCTTCGCTCAGCGCTTGACCCGGCAGCGGATGGACAGGAGGCCAACCCGAGTCGAACCGCTGCGCCGCGACTGTAGACGGCAGAGCGGATACGGATGCTTGCACGCGGCTGGGGCTTTGCTACTGTTCCTCGGTTGGCGATCCCGCAGCGGGGCAAAGTATGGAGGGACTGGGCGCGGCGTTCTGCTATGGCCTTGAGGGCCGGGTGATGTCGCGGGAACAGCTTGCCGTAGCGTGCCGCGCAGGTGGGCCGTGGTGACCGAGACACACACAGGCGGCAACGGCCAGCGGGGCGGTGGCGAGGCAACCAGGGTTGCTCTCCTGCCGTCCGGGCCGGTGCTCTTGGAGACGAAGCTCCATACGCCGACGCCGGGCCCAAGCACCCTGACCCGTCCTCATCTGCTTGCGGCCCTCAGCGCCGGGGCCGGCAAGAAGCTCACCTTGGTGAGCGCACCGGCCGGCTTCGGTAAAACGACCTTGATGGCGTCGTGGTGCGCCGCTGAGAGGCCGCGCCGCCCGGCCGGCTGGGTGCACCTCGACCAGGGCGACAACGATCCGTTGTGCTTGTTGACCTACGTGGCTGAGGCGCTCCACAGGATAGATCCGGCCGTCGGGAGGCATTCGCTGGCGGCGTTGCGGGCTCCGGGCGTGAGCCTGCTCGACGCCGTGCTGCCGTTGCTGCTCAACGAGCTCGCCGCGTTGACCCGTCCGGCGATCCTGGTGCTGGACGACTATCACATGGTCGAGAGCCAGGGATGTCACCTGTCGCTCGCATTCCTCGTCGAGCACCTCCCGCCGACCCTGCAGCTTGTCCTCTCGACCCGCTCGGACCCTCCCCTCCCTGTCGCCCGGCTGCGAGCTCGCGACCAGCTGTGCGAACTGCACGCCACCGACCTGCGATTCACCAAGGAGGAGGCGGCGGTCTTCCTGAACGACAGGACCGAAGTGCGGCTCGACCCAGATGATCTGGAAACCTTGCACCAGCGCACGGAAGGCTGGCCTGCCGGCCTGCAGCTGGCGGCGCTCACGCTCAAGGGCGACCCAGCTCCCGGCGCCCGCGTGGCGACGTTCACCGGGAGTCATCGGCACGTGATCGACTATCTCGGGACCGAGCTGCTGCATGCACAGCCGCACGAGACCCAGGCGTTCCTGCGACACACGTCGGTCCTTCAGCGGCTGTCGGGACCGCTCTGCGAGGCCGTCACCCAGAACCAGAACTCGGCCGAGGTCCTCCACCAGC
>DATEWO010000290.1:0-10238 GCA_035257925.1 Propionibacteriaceae bacterium
CGAACCGGTCACACCAGGCCTCCAGCCGGTCGATGTAGTCCTGGGTGATGCGAAGCTCCGGTCGGGGATCGGTTGAGGTGGGAACACGTACCGGAGTCGAAAGATCAGCTCCGACGTCGAACATCTCGTTCTGGACGATCCGAAGCACTGCGGCCACGTCGTCCGGCAGGCCACTCGCCGCAAGGGCGACCCCGATTGCCGAATTGGCCTCGTCCACATCTCCGTACGCCTCCACCCGCGGATCGGTCTTGCTGACCGGCGACAGGTCGGAGAGCTGGGTCTGCCCGGCATCACCCGTGCGGGTGTAGATGCGGGTCAGCCGAACCATGATCACACCCTACGCAGCGGGTGCGGTGCGGGGCGGCTCGGGTGTTGACAACTTCACCGTGGCGGGCTTGTCGCTGCCAGGAAGCGCCGTGGCGCTGTGGCACAGTACAACGGTGGATCAGCTGCCAGCGTCGGTATCGCGCGCCGGCGGGGATCGAGCGCCATGCGCCGGCAGCCCAAAAGGACGCGCTCGTCGCGCATTCGCGCCCATGATCATCGGGTTTGCGTTGCTGATCAGTGGCTGCGGTCAGATCCCTAGCCCCACACCAGTACCGGAGGCACCGGCAACGTCCCTCACGCCCTCGCCGGTACCCAGCGCCAGCGGGATAGCCGGCGAGCCAGGTGATGTCTGCGAGTATTCGACATCAGGTGATGCAGCGCGGCCGGTCAAGCCACCGCCGACCACAGGAGTATCGACGAGCGGCACGATCAGCTACCTGCTTGCGATGACGAATGGCGAGGTCACGATCACTTTGGACCGAACGAAGGCCCCCTGCACCGTCAACTCCTTCGTTTCGTTGGCCGATCAGGGCTACTTCGACAACACCAGGTGCCATCGCCTGGCGGATTCGGGAATCTTCGTCCTGCAGTGCGGTGACCCAACCGGCACCGGAAACGGTGGCCCCGGCTACGAGTTTGCCAATGAAACCGACGGTACAGAGTCCTACACCGAAGGCGTTGTCGCTATGGCAAACGGCGGCCCTGGCACGAACGGCTCACAGTTCTTCCTGGTCTGGGCCGATTCGACAAGCCTCGACGAGACCCCGAACTTTACGATCTTCGGCGAGATGAACAAGGCGTCTCGCGACGTGGTGGCGTCTATGGCCGGAGAAGGCCAGGACGGTAGCAACGCCGATGGCACCGGTCGGCCTAATAACCCCTGTGAGATTACGACAGTTACTAGAGCTTGAAGCGCCCCTCCGCCGGTTGGCTGTCGAGTGCCAGGAAAACGTGGTGGGAGAGTTCAGCGCAACGGCGGACGTTTGTAGGACCCCGGTTTCAAGCATCTTAGGTTTTCCTGGCACCCGACAGCCAACCGGCGTCGGAGCGCCTTAGGTTTCCCGGCATCCGGCAGCAGTCGGCGTCGGCTAGACACGATCAGCTCATCGCGGGCGGCGCTGCAGGTCCTGGCAGGGCGGGCAGAGGGGGAGGCTCATTTGTCGGAGGGCGGACGGTTCGCGCGCTTGGGGAACCTGAGTAGCACCATAGCTAGCACGATGATGCCGAGGCCGAAGAAGCCACCAAGGAGGTAGGCGCCTCGACCCGGCACCTGAGGAGGTGGGGCCGACGGAGTCGGCGTCGGCAGCAGCAGCACGTCAAGCGGAATGAGAGCAAGCGTGATCATCACGAACTCCGTCATTGACGGCTCCCGCGAAGAATCCGGTGCAACCTCACGACAGCCACGATCGCACGAGGCTGAGCGGCTGACACTGCCACATCGCCTTTCTACAGCCGCAGAAACCGGCGCATGATCGTCAGAAACACCTGTGGCTGCTCGCTGTGCACCCAGTGGCCAGCCTCCTTGATCTTGACGAGCTGAAAGCGTGGAAACAGCGCCCGCATCGCGGCAGCGTATTCCGGCTGAACGTAGGGGGACTCGGTTCCGGCCAGCCAGAGCACCGGACCGCTGTACGGCTGAGCGTGCAGGTCAGGCCAGCCGCCCATTTCAGCCAGATGCGCGCCAAGCATGGCCAGGTTCATCTGCCATCGCCAGCCGTTGGAGCCGGAATTGTCACGACGCAGATTCTGCAGCAGAAAGCTGCGGATGCTGGGATCACTGACATACCCGGCGAGCTGGGCGTCCGCATCCCTGCGATCGGTCAAGGTCTCCAGGTCGATGGCGCGCATGCCGCGGATGAAGGTATCGAACTCGGTGATCTCCCGAGTAGGTACCGGTGAGACATCGACCACGCACAGTCGCTCTACGAGCTCTGGCTGGAGTAATGCAAGCGTCATGGCTACCTTGCCGCCCATCGAGTGGCCGACCACGGCGTGTCGTTCTCCCTCGCCCTGAGCCTCCAGCAGCTCCGCGACCTGACCGGCCATCTCGGGATAAGAGAAGTGATCGGTCCAGTCAGACTGTCCGTGGTTCGGCAAGTCAACCAGCGTGACACGAGCGGATTCGCTCAAGGCCTTGGCGATCGTGTTCCAGTTCTTGCCTTGCCCAAACAGGCCGTGCAGAAACACCACCCGCGGTCCAGTGGTTCCGAGTTGGGTACTGAAAAGCCCGTGCTGAGGCGCCTCCGCGTTCACGGCCGCCGTTGCCAGCAGCTCGTGTGCCAGTGCCGACGCTCCTCGACTGCGGACTGGGAGAGCAGGCCAGGTGTGTCTGGCCAGGCCACGACATGAGGCGTTCCGGCGCGGATCTCGACGTTGCAGCCAGGACAACGGTAGGCCTTGGTGGCCGCTGCTCCCGCTACGCTGCGGACAATCCAGCGCCCATCACTCTTGATCGCCGATTCCGCATGTCCGGAGCTCAAGGGTCGGGCCGGCCGGAGATGTTTACTCGGCCGTCGGGCCATGACGAACTCCCTGAGTGAGTAGTGGATTACGTTGAGATTCAACCATGGGCGCCTACAGCCGATCAGCCGGTAGTTTGTCTGGAGTGCGGTTGGTGATTGCCCGGTGCCAGGTTGACTACACGGGACGGCTGACGGCCCACCTGCCGATGGCGACCCGGCTGATCTTGATCAAATCTGATGGATCCGTTTCGATACACGCCGACGACCGTGCGTACAAACCGTTGAACTGGATGAGTCCTCCTTGCTCGCTTGTCGAGCTGGGGCCGCCCTCGCCGGACCAAGGCTCGGCACTGAACGGCGAGCCGCTGTCAGCCTTGTGGGAAGTTCGCGGGCGCGACGGCGACACACTCCAGATCTGGCTGGCGCAGGTGTTCCACGACTCCTCGTACGAACTTGGCGTCGACCCCGGGTTGCAGAAGGACGGCGTCGAGGCGCACTTGCAAGCGCTTCTCGCCGAACATCCCGAGGCGCTGGCACCAGGTTTGTCTCTGGTCAGGCGTGAGCATCCGACACCAATCGGTCCGGTCGACCTGTTGTGCAGAGATGCGGCGGGAGCGTACGTGGCGGTCGAGATCAAACGCCGGGGAGAGATCGACGGCGTCGAACAGCTGAGTCGATATCTCGACCTGATGCGTCGCGACTCGCTGCTCGGCACCGTGCACGGGATTCTCGCTGCGCAGCTGATCAAGCCTCAGGCCAAAGTGCTGGCCAACGACCGCGGCATCAGCTGCGTGACGATTGACTATGACCTGTTGCGGGGACTGGATAGTGCCGAAGACCGGCTGTTCTAGGTTGCCCAGCCGAAGCCGCCCAGCGAGGCTTCAGGACTTGTACGCCTGAGCAAACTCCGGCTTGTCAGTTGGTGTCTGGTTGTCAGGTCCGTCTCCACCATGCTCGTCAGTGGGGCCATCGATGCCCTGATCAGGTTCATCATCGGTCTCCCCGTGCTGGGCATTCTCATCAGCCGGGTCCTGCTCATCGGCCAGGTCCTGCTCATCGGCCCGGTCCTGCTCGGCGCCCTCTCCAGCCGCGTCCTGCTCGAGTGCATCGTCGGCCTCGTTGGCTGAATTGCCGATAGTGGGATCGCTCTCCAGCTCGGCCGCAGCACTGCCGCGTCCGGAGCCGGCCCCGAGCTCGGAGAATGCCGTGTCATACTCTTCCGGCACGTCAGGCATGTTCTCCGCAGTCTCGACTGCCAGCGCACTCACCGAAGCGAGCTGGTTGAGCATCGCATGCTTGCGTCGCATCAGCAGTTCCTGCTCGTCCCTCATCTGGCGGCGTCGCAGCGCCAACTCCTGACGTGCCCGCTCGTCGATGATCGCGGCCTGATGTCGCGCGCGATCGATGATCTTCTCCGCTTCGCCTGTGGCATCTACCTTGATGCGTTCAACCTCCGCCAGCGCTTCGTTGCGAAGCTTTGCTGCCTGTTCTGTTTCCGAGGTCAGGTGCTCGCCAGCGGACCGCTGCAACTCGGTCGCCTTCGCCAGCATTGCCTGGATGGCCTGGTTCGCGGATTGCTGCGCTTCCTTGAGCTCGGCCATCGCATGCTCACGTTGGTCTGCAGCCTCCTGGCGTAGAGCCGCACTGTCACGTTCTGCGGCGGCAAGTAGTTCCTGCGACTCAAAACCGGCGGCCTTGCGCATACCCGTGGCGGATGCCTCTGCCTCGGTGCGAACGGCCTGTGCCTGCACTCGAGCTGAGGCCAACAGCCGCTCGGCCTCAGCCGTAACGCGCTCTCTCAGCTGCGCCGCATCCCGCTCAACCTGCTCACGCAGGGCGTCCAGCTCAGCACGCTGGGCGTCTCGCATCTCCGCCATCTCGGCGTACGCGCTCTGGCGGAGCTCATCGATTTGGGCCTGTCTCTGGGCGGTCAGCCGATCCGCCTCCTGGATGGCGGCTTGCGTGATGTCGGCTGCTTGCTCCTCGGCAATGTGCAGCATCTCCTGAACTCGACCGCCGAGTCCGGAGAAGTCAGCGTGATTCGCCCGCGCATGGGCGTCGTCAAGCGCCTGCCGAAGCTCATGGTTGTAGGCGATCAGTGAGTCGTACTGCTGCAGCAGCTGGGCGATCTGGGCCTGCGTCGCTCGCACAAAATGATCAACGGCCTCGCGGTCATACCCTTTGCGCGACAGCGGAAAGCGGCCGTCCTCCGAATGCGGGTCACTGATGGGGGCTGTGTTCACGCTGGCTCCTTACACGCCAAAGTGCCGTTACCCCGAGTCATCTCAGGGTAACGGCACCCGAAGCCTGGGGCCAGCGGTCAGTTAGTGATGATCAACGTCGCTGGCCTGCGGGAATGGCTTACTTGGCCTTGGCTCCCTCACCCGAAAGGTCGGAAGGGGCCACGAGCACTGTGGCGTCACCGTCGATCTCAATGTCGTCGCCTTCGTCAGACGCCTTGTCACGGTCCCTGCCCGTGCTGGCCTTGCTCCCGGCAGAGCTGTCCTCGCCCAGACCCGCGGGCGGCAACATCTCCGGTCGCATCACGGTGCGATCACCGACCTCGCCCTCCAGATCGCTGGGGTCGTCCAGGTCGGGGAAGGCGCTGGCCGTTTGCTCCGCGAGTGCCGACAGGCTGGCGAGCTGGCTCAACACCGCTTGCTTGCGCTGGTGAAGCAGCTCCGTCTCACGACGCAGCTGCTGCTTCCGCCAGGCGAACTCTTGTTGGGTCCGCTCGTTGATGGCCGCAGCCTGCTTCTTTGCTGTCGCGATCCGAGCCTCAGCCTCCTGAACGGCCGTGGCCTTGGTCTGCTCGGCTTCGGCAAGAGCCTCGGCGCGAATACGCGCGGCTTCGGCAAGGTCGGCCTCCAACCGATCCGCCGACTCGCTGTGGTACTTCGTCGCCTCGGCAAGCAAGGCAGCGGTCTTCTGCTGCGCTTCGTCGTGGGCGGACTTCAGCTGTGCGACCGCATGTTCCCGCTCAGCTGCCAGCTTGGATCTGGCCTCTGCCGCCTCACGCTCAACGGTGCGGCGCAAGTTCTCGGTATCGAGGTAGGCATTCTGGCGGGTCGCCTGTGCCTCGTTGTCGGCCTCACGACGCACCGACTCGGCTTGCCGCCGGGCGGCCGCAACCAAGGACTCGGCTTCCGCCTTGGCCTTGTCGACTTGGGCCTTGACCTCGTCACGCAACTTGCTGCGCAGCTGATCAATTTGCGCGGCCCCGCCGGTCTTGATGGCGTCACCCTCTCGGGCAGCCGAATTGCGCAGCCCGTCAGCCTCACGTCGCGCCTGTTCCTTGACCTTCTCGGCCTCGAGCGTCGCGTTCTGCACCAGCTCACGCGCTTGCTCCTGAGCGAGCCGGAGAATGTCGTTGGCGCGCCCACCAAGGTTGGCATAGTCAACCTCTTTGGAGTCGGAGCCGTCGCCAGCGGAGGCGACTTCGTCTTGGAGCATGGTCACTTGTTGCTCGAGTTGAGTGGCGTGTCTACGGGACTTGACAACGCTCTCCTCGAGGGTGCGGACGTAGTCGTCAACCGCCGTTCGGTCGTAGCCGCGTAAAGCGGTAGGAAAGTTCCCGACCGCGCTTGCTGTGTCGTCGAACAGGCCAAGCCCCGTGTTGTCTGATGCGTTCACCGCAAGAAACCCTCTCCGAAAATAGGTATTGACGCCGAGCCTTTGCCCGGGTGAGCGACGGCCATTCGCTCAGCCCCAATTCTCTTGGGCACTGTGCGGATCTGCCCCGGCGTGTTCGACCAACTCGAGAAGAACGCCGCCAGTGTCCTTGGGGTGGACAAAGTTGATTTGCGAGCCGCGGGTACCGGCTCTGGGTGCATCATAGAGCACCCGCACACCGCACTGACGCAGAACCCTGGATGCGGAACGGACATCGGAGACAGCGTAAGCCACATGGTGCAGACCGCCGCCCCCGCGTCTCACAAGAAAGCGCCGGAGCACCGAGTTCTCGTCCAGCGGCATCAAGAGCTGGAGTTGATCGCCTTTTTGTCCACCGTCTCCACTGGTCAGCATCACCTCGGCCACCTGTTGGTCCAGATTCTCTTCGCGATGCACCACCCGCAGACCCAGCAGATCACGGTAGAAGGTCACTGCTGCGTCCAGATCGGCGACTGCGACACCAACATGATCAAGACCGAGCACACCGGGAAGCACACTCTCGAGATCGGAGGGCATTCTGGTCATGAACATTAGGGTGCCAGACTGTGTTGGACAGAGCACCAGATGTGATCGTCAGTGCACGGCTGCGAGCTTGGAGGTGGAGTGTGAGCTCGGTCATCGTCGGGGGAGCGCGCGCTGCATGGGAACTGAAGCGACGGGGAGGCGGGACCGGGGCTGCGGCGCTCTGCGGTGGTGGTGGGCCGGATGAGGCCTTGATCATCACCGCTCATGCAGATGGCGATTCACGCTGAGCGGGGGGCGCTTGTCCTTCGATCGTAACGAGGTACGCGACGTCGTTGCTGCTGTCCGGTTGGGCAATCCGCGGGCCTTGGGCCGCCTGATCAGCTGGATCGAGAATGCCTCGCCAGCGCTGCCGATGATCTCCAAGGAGCTCGCACCGGACACTGGGCGGGCGCACATCGTCGGCCTAACGGGCGCGCCGGGAGTCGGCAAATCGACGACCGTCACCTGCCTCATCCGCGGGCTTCGGGCGCGCGGGGAACGGGTTGGGATACTGGCAGTGGATCCGAGTTCGCCCTTCTCTGGCGGAGCGCTTCTGGGGGATCGGGTGCGCATGCAGGAATACGCGCTCGACCGCCAGGTCTACATCAGATCGATGGCGACGAGGGGTCATCTCGGCGGGCTGGCCGTTGCCACGCCGCAGGCGCTACGAGCATTCGACGCCGCAGGTTTCGACACCGTGATCGTCGAAACAGTCGGTGTCGGGCAATCGGAGCTCGAGGTAGCGGAGATCGTGGACACCGTCCTCGTTCTGCTGGCGCCTGGCATGGGGGATGGGATCCAGGCAGCCAAAGCCGGCATCCTGGAGATCGGCGACATTTTCGTGGTGAACAAGAGTGATCGCGACGGTGCTCAGGCATTGGTACGGGAGCTCCGGACGATGATCGCGCTGGCCAGCCGTGGCCCCCAGGATTGGAAACCGCCGATCGTCACGACTGTCGCTTATGAGAATCGCGGGATTGCTGAACTACTGGAAGCTATCGACCGGTTCCAAGCAGCACAAGCTGAAACGGGACGTGCCGATACCCGCCGCATCGCGCGGGCTCGGCGAGAGGTCGAGAACATCGCACTCGCCAAGGTGCGCGCGGAGTTTCGGCTCAATGGCGAGGCGGGACTGGAAGACCTCGCCAGGGCAGTGAGCCGTGGTGACCTCGATCCCTATGCGGCGGCAGACCGTGTGGTCGTCGGTCTGTAAGCCGGAAGATTCGACCCGCTGGCGCTGTGCCGGAACTGTTGGCGGCGTGCCTGCTGCCAATCTTTCGCTGCGTCGGGTAGAAAGAAGAATATGCAGGCAGGCGCCTGTACATGCGGCGGCGTGTTCGAATAGTCTGCAGGGAAGACCGGAAGGATGAATAGTCCGAGATGAAGTGGGTCAAGCGGATAATCGTCTTCTTGGTCGTGGGCTTTGCGCTGTTTTACTTGATTTCGCAACCTCAGGCCGCCGCGGATGCCGTTCGTGCCGTATTCGGAGCGCTTGCCAAGGTGTTCCAATCGATCATTGTCTTTTTCCAATCGCTGGCTTAGCCGTGGGTGTGGTGAGTTGGCTCGATCCGCACGTGGACCGATACGTCTTGTCTACAGCGGGCGAGGAGAAAGTCGTGGAGGTCAAAAAGCACTGGGCCGCTAGTGCGTGGGCGTGGGTACGACTCGCCATCGGAATTATGATCTTCATCAGTGCCTTTGCCTACCAGTCGCCGGTCTACTGGGTGTTCATCATCGTCGGCGGTGGGTTAGCTGGACAGGCGTTGTGGCGAATCCTGGAGGAATACCGCGATCGGTTCGTGATCACCAATCAGCGGGTGTTCCGCGTCCACGGGGTGCTGGCAGTCGCGCGCGCCAGTATCCCGCTGGTTCGGATCTTGGACATCACCGTCAAAAAGTCCATCATCGGCCGCTGGTTGAACTACGGACACTTCGTCTTCGAGTCGGCCGCACAAGTCCAGGGTTTGAACGAGATCAGGTACGTCAAGGACATCGATCAGCGTGAGGACGTGCTGCGCATGGTGATGGCGGGCGATGTGCCCCAGCCGATCGTTGCAGTCGAGGAAGACGACGGAACGTGAGCACGGTGGAGCGTCACCGTCTGCCGTTTGACCCGATCGAGGAGGCGGCTAAGCAGTGGGCGACGCAGTGGGGCGAGGTGCCCCGGATGCGGGCTGTCACATCGCTGATGCGAGTACATCAGTTGCTGCTCACTGAGTTGGATGAGTTGCTGCGCCCACTGGGTCTGACTTTCGCCCGGTACGAGGTCTTGGTCTTGCTGTCCTTCTCGCGGCGGGGCGCGTTGCCTCTGGGCAAGATCGGTGAGCGGCTTCAGGTGCACGCCACGTCGGTGACGCCGCTGGTGAAGCGCCTGGAAGCAGCTGATCTGATCAGTCGTACGCCGCATCCAGAGGACGGCCGCGCTGTACTGGCCTCGATCACTTCCAAGGGCCGGCTCGTCATGGAAAAGGCGACGGAGGCAATCGTAGGTGCGCATTTCGGGCTGAGCGCGTTGAGTGAGGAGGAGTGCGATCAGTTGACCTGGTTGCTCACTCAGCCGCGGGAGGCCGCAGGGGATTTCTGAGGTGCGCCGTTCGCTCTCTTGGCGGCATTACTAGGGCGTCCTAGCATTTAGCTGGAGGTTGCGATGACCGCACACAAAGATGGTGGCAGGGAGCGTTGGGCGGCTGCCTTTGCCGAGGCGCAGGCGAAAGGCCAGGTTCGCGACGCCGACTTCACCACCATCTCGGGTCTGGAACTCGAACCGGTCTATGGGCCTGAGGATGAGAATTCCGACGAGCGGCTAGAGCGGATCGGCTGGCCTGGGGAATTCCCCTTCACCCGCGGTCTGTATCCGAGTGGCTACCGCGGGCGTCCTTGGACCATCCGACAGTTCGCCGGCTTCGGCAACGCCCAGCAAACCAACCAGCGCTACAAAATGATCTTGGCCGCCGGTGGTGGAGGTCTCAGCGTGGCGTTCGACATGCCGACGTTGATGGGCCGGGATTCCGACGACGACCGGTCCCTGGGCGAGGTCGGGCACTGCGGGGTGGCCATCGACTCCGCGATCGACATGGACGTCCTGTTCTCCGACATCCCGCTCGGCGAGGTCACGACGTCGATGACGATCAGCGGGCCGGCCGTCCCCATCTTCTGCATGTACCTCGTCGCCGCCGAGCGGCAGGGCGTCGACCCGGCATTGCTCAACGGCACGCTGCAGACCGACATCTTCAAGGAGTACATCGCGCAGAAGGAATGGCTGTTCGGGCCCGA
>DATEWO010000291.1:0-2288 GCA_035257925.1 Propionibacteriaceae bacterium
TTCTGCGGCCCGGGCCGCTTGGCCGTACCCGATCTCGTCCAGAGAGATATCGGCCTGCCCTTGGAAGCGGTTCACCACGTTCCATTCAGTGCGGCCGTGGCGCCAAATGATGATCCGTGCCGCTGTCATCGCCGCTCGTCCACGCCGAGCCCGATCTCAGGACAGTCCCGCCACAACCGCTCTAGCGCGTAGAACCGCCGCTCGTCGGCGTGTTGCACGTGGACCACGATGTCGAGGTAGTCCAGCAGCACCCAGCGCTGCTCCCGGTAGCCCTCGCGGCGTACGGGCTTGGCATCATGACCTCGCAGCGACTCCTCGATGCCGTCGACGACGGCACCGACCTGGCGCTCGTTGGAGGCGGTGATCACCAGGAACACGTCGGTAATGGCCAGCTGTTCGGAGACATCGTAGGCGACCAGATCGGTGCCAAGTTTGTCGACGGCCGCTGTCGCAGCCGCGCGGGTCAATTCCAGCGCGCGCTCGGTAGCAGTCAAGATCTCTCAATCTGTCGGACGATACTGCTCACGTCGTCTGAACAACGCGCAACCAAGGCTAGCCGGACACACCCGGGGTGAGCTCGCGCAGGCGCATATCGGACTCCGGTCAGCCAGCAGCTCGACGCAGCCGGTCCAGCAGAGGCCTGGCCGCCTGATCAAGGAAAGCCGCCTGTCCCTCGTCGCCGACCTGCACAATCGCAACATCAGTGAAACCGGCTTCCCAGTACGGCTTCACTGCCTCAACGACCGCATCAAGATCAGGACCGCAGGGGATCTGCTCGGCCACGTCTTCCGGCCGGACGAACTTGCTCGCTCCCTCGAACCCCGCCGGTGTGGGGAGGTCCGCGTTCACCGCAAAGCCACCGCCGAACCAGCGGAATTGATCATGGGCCCGTTCGATAGCCCGCTGCTCGTCGGGATCCCAGCAGATCGGTACTTGGCCGATCTTGCGCGAATTTCTCGAGCGCTTCTCGCGATTCCAGGTCTTGATCAACTCCTCATCGGGCTCAACTGCCACGAGATGATCAGCCAGCGGCAAGAACCGCGCAACCGACTTCTCCCCTGACACTGCAATCGCGAGTGGTACGCCACTCTCCGGCGCATCCCACAAGCGAGCCGAATCCACCCGGAAGTAGTCGCCCTCCCAGGTCACCAGCTCACCTGACTGCAGCTCTCGGATGATGGTGGCAGCTTCGACCAGCATGTCCTGACGCTGTGCGACCGGCGGCCAGCCCTCGCCGGTGATGTGCTCGTTGAGGTTTTCTCCAGACCCTAGACCGAGGATGAACCTGCCCTCGCTCAACAGCTGGAGGGTTGCCGCCTTCTGCGCGACCACTGCCGGGTGGTACCGGATGATCGGGCAGGTGACAAGTGTGGCCAGCTCGACGCGGGAGGTCGCTTGCGCTACCGCGCCCAGCACGCTCCAGGCGTAGGGCGAGTGGCCTTGTGACATCAGCCACGGCGAATAATGGTCGCTGCACACTTCGAAGTCGAAACCGGCCTGCTCAGCGGCGACGGCGTAGTCGACCAGGTCCCGTGGTCCGCTCTGCTCGGTCATGAGCGTGTAGCCAAAGCGCGTCATCCCGGGAGTCTAGCTTTTTGGCGACATGATCAACTTCACTCTCATCGGTCATCCCCATCTAGAGTTAGCCAATGGACGCCAGCGACCCCCGGCTGGCGGCGCTCAGGGAGGTTCCCGCCGCGACGGCGTACGTGCCTCGACTGCTGCCCGCGTGGGCTGCCGCCGAGCAGGGGCCTGCCCACCGAGTCGTCGATGGAAGCCTGCTGCTGTTCGACATTACGGGCTTCACCCCACTCACCGAGCGGCTGGCCCGCCGGGGCCGGGAAGGCGCCGAGGAGCTCAGCAACCTCCTCGATACGGTTTTCAGTCAGCTGCTCATGGATGCCGAGGACGAGGGTGGCGACCTTCTGAAGTGGGGCGGTGATGCGCTACTGCTGCTCTTCGACGGTGCCGACCATGGCCGCCGCGCTGCGAGGGCCGGGCTCCGCATGCATCGGGTTCTTGCGCAAATCGGTCGTGCCAAGACGTCTATCGGCCGAGTCAAGCTGCGTGCGTCCGCTGGTGTCGAGTCTGGTCCAGTCCATTTGATTCTCGCGGGAAATCCTGCCCTGCGCCGGGACCTGGTCCTGCTTGGGCCAACGGCCACGGCGGTCACCATGCTGGAACACGCCGCCGGCATCGGTGAGGTGCTGGTGGGAGACGCCACCGCTGCCGACCTCGGGCCGGGCCTCGTGCGCCCGCACGAAGGCTGGGGTCATCTTCTATCGGGT
>DATEWO010000292.1:0-7149 GCA_035257925.1 Propionibacteriaceae bacterium
GCCAGCCGCAGCATCGCGGTGCACATGGCGCCGATGCCCATGCCGATCCCGGCCGCCAAGTTCATGCCGGGCAACCCACTCGCGGCAATACCGAGCGCTGCGCCGATGAACATTGACGGAAAGACCGGGCCTCCGCGGAACGCGCTCAGTGAGAGTCCGTAGGCCGATGCCTTGCACAGGATGAGCAAGATCAACACGCCCAGCGAATAATCGGCAGCATGCTCGACCAGCTCGGGCAGTGCGTCCTGTCCGGAGAACAGCACTTGAGTGAAGCTTTGTCCGGAGATCAGCTGGTACACCATCGCGGTACAACCGATGAGTAGGCCCAGGGCCGACGTCACCAACACTCGGTTCAGGTGCACGATCGGACGAAGCCACAGTCCGACAGACCGGATCAGCCACCCCAGCAGAGCGCCTGCCAGTCCCATCACCAATGCCCAGGCCAGAGTGGCCAAGGTTGGCGGCATCGCGGGCGGTACGGATGTCAGCGCCAGCGAGAAGCTTCCGAGGCCGGTCCAGTTGTCCAGACCGACGAAGACCAGGGCGCCGATGCCTGAGGCCAGCAGACCGGGCAGCGCCACCAGGCTCAACGTCATCCCGCTGACTCCGGCGATCTCCATGATCAGGAACGCAGCGAGCACCGGTGAGCCGAGCAGTGTGCTGATCGCCGCAAAGCTGCCAGCCGACGCCATGATCATCAGCGCCATCGGTGGCGCGTCCCTCCTGGCAAGGCGGACGGTCAGCGCCCCAAGCCCGCCACCGATCGCGATCAGGGGCGCTTCGGGGCCGAGCACCGCGCCGAGGCTGAGTGTGGCCAAGGCAGCGAGGAATATACCTGGCAGCTCACGTCCAGTGGCCGGTCCGCCGCCGGTCTGAAAGCCAAATGCGGGCGAATGTCCGCCGTTGCCTGGCAGGTATCGGATGGTCAACCCGACCAGCAGCCCGCACAGCAGCAACCAGGGCAACGGCCACCACGCGGGTGCGGGGCTCCCGAGCATCCGATTCGGCAGGTCGGTGAACAGAAATCGCTGGATCGCCGAGACCAATGCAAGAAAGCCATAGGCGATCGCTGAAATGGGAATACCTAGGATCGCCGCGAGTACAAGCGCTCCGAGGTACCGCTTGGAACGGATTACGGCGACCGGGTCAATTGCGGGTGGTCCGCCGGCAGGTGCCGTAGCGACATGCTGGCTCGCTTCGGGTGTTGCGTCACTCCGGGGAACGTTCGAGTCAGCCATCAGATGCAGTCTCTCGTCAGATCGGTCGAACGAAGCGGCAACATGCCGGAGCTGACGAGATCCGAGCGCCTGCCGATGGGCGGGCGAACGGAGGCCGGCCGGAGAGCCGGAGAGCGGAAGCGATGCATCAGGCCTGCGTGACCCTGGTCGCCTGCTCGGGCCCCTCGTCCAGGCCTTCCTCGTGAAGCAGGCTCTTCTGGTCGAGGACGTACAACAAGGCGAATGCCGGCACGATCAAGAGCGCGGCGAGGGCTGCGGCGACGAGTACCGCGGTGATCGTTCCAGACGGCGCTGCCGCCTGCGATACCGTCAGCGATTCGGGAAGCAGGTAGTCCCACTGGGCCACTCCCCACCCGAGGACGAGCGCTCCCGCAGCGACGACCGCTGCCACCCGCCCACCTTGACGCGGCCGGCCCCGAAGCAGCACAAGTGCGGCAAGCCCTGCCAGCACTGATACCAGCACCAGTGGCAGGGCGCGCGAGGTGAGTCCGTCGAAGAGGTACCTGGCATCGGTGCGCACAACGAACAGGCCGACAAGGGCGACGACTCCGGCGGCTACGCCCGCTGCTATGGCGCGGATGCGGAAGTACGCCACCATCGTCTCGTCGGAGAGCCGACCGGCATCCCAGGTGAGGAAGACCGCGGCGACGTACGCGGTCACGGAAACGGCCAGCAAACCTGCAACGATCGACGTCGGGTTGATCCAGCTGTGCACCGGATCACCGGCCTGTCCACCAGCCGGCACCCGCCCGGAAGCGATCCCTCCGGCGACAGCGCCGAAACAGTAAGGCACCAGGACCGAAGAGACGGCGAAGATGGCTCCGAGGTGGCGCTGATGGCGGGTTCGAAACACTGCTTTGCGGAAGGCAAAACTGGCACCGCGGAGCACGATGCCGAGCGCCGCGAGCGTGAGGGGCACGAAAAGCGTCAAAGTGATGGACGCGTACGCCTCCGGGAAGCAGGTCCACAAGACGACGAAGCAGAAGATCAACCACACATGGTTCGCTTCCCAGACCGGACCGATCGAGTGGTCGATGACTTCGCGGGGCTGCTTCCCACGCTCCGCGCCACCAGCCGTCAGGTCCCAGAATCCCGCACCGAAATCTGCTCCCCCGAAAATCGCGTACATCATGACGGCGGCGAACAGTATGATCGCAGCAGCGGTACTCATCCGGCGCTCCTAGCTAGCGTCGATCTCGGCAGTTTCGCGCGGCCCGTACGGGACGGCCGACTCTTCGAGCGCGGGCTGGGATCGGGCGCGGCGGCTCATCCCGCGCAACACCAGGATCAGGGTGGTGCCTAGTCCCGCGTACAGCAGCGCGACCGCGATGAAGGTGATCCAGACACCTTCGTTGGTGGTTGCTGCGTCTGCGACCCTCATCTTGTTGTAAACAATCCAAGGTTGGCGCCCGACCTCGCTCACGATCCAGCCTGCTTCCATGGTCACCACGGAGAGAACGCCGGTAACAGCAGCGATACGGAGAAACCATCGACTTCGCGGCATATCTCGTCGGAAGATCCACGACGCCCAGTACCAGAGGGTGAACAGGAACAGCAATGTGCCCAGGCCGACCATGAGGTCCCAGCAGAGATGGACGATGTTGACTTCCCTGATCGTCGGTCGTTGATCAGCGGGAACGCTGTCGAGACCTTGCACGACGGTCGCCCTGCCGGTGCTCGGATCTGACAGCCACGAAGCCAAACCGGGGATGGCGATGCCGCCCTCCACTTCTCCGGCCGAGTTGAGGTGCCCCAACAAGACCTCGGGCACATCGCTACTGGTCTGCGGCACCATCTCGATTGCGGCGAACTTGACAGGCTGGTTGACATAGACCCACCGAGCCAGGCCGTCGCCGACCCCCATCTGGACCGGTGTGGCGATGGCTGCGACCGTGAAGGGGATGATGAAGCCGAGCCTGTGGTAGCGGTCCCGTCGTCCGCGCAGCATGCCGACGGCGTACACAGACGCAATCAGGAAACCGCCAACCAGGTAGGCCGCGACGATCATGTGCGCCGCCATCAGCGGCATCGCATCATTGAAGATCACCCCGACCGGATCGACGTCGACGATATTGCCAGAGGAGTCGAGGGTCACACCCTGCGGAGAGTTCATCCATGCGTTTGCAGCAATCACTGAGGCGCTGCCGAAGATGCCGGCGATCGGGATCGGCACACCAGTCCAGAAATGCGCCCATGGTTTGAGCCGCCGCCAGCCGTAGATATAGATCGAGATGAAGATGGCCTCGGTGAAGAAGAACAGGCCCTCGAACGCGAAGGGTACGCCGAACGCCTCGCCCCACTTCCCCATGAATTGAGGCCACAGCAGGCCAAACTCAAAGGACAGGACCGTCCCCGTCACCGCGCCCACCGCGAACGTTACCGCCATGTACTTGGACCAGCGTTGCGCGAGTCGCAGAGCATCACCGTCGCCACGCCTGATCGCCCGGTAGTTCGCGATCAGCGTCATCGCCGACCACGACACCCCGAGCGGCACCAGGATGATGTGGAACATCAGGGTGAAAGCCATCTGCGCCCGCGCCCACGGGACCGGGTTCACCTGCATCAACACGGGACCCCACAGATCACCCACCATGTGTGTCACCGCACTGCCCCAGCTTCGACGACGGCGAGGCGGTGCGGATTCATGTCGTCGTCCATGGCGTCCTTAGGTCTCAGCCGAGGCGTTCGGTGAGGTGATCGCCGACTCGCAGCGCGTTGGCGATGGCGGTCAGGGACGGATTTACCGCCCCGATGCTCGGGAAGAAGCTGGTGTCCACCACGTAGAGGTTGTCCACGTCATGCGCTTTGCAGTTCACGTCGAGTGCACTCGAAGCGGGGTCGGTGCCGAAGCGAACCGTGCCTGCCTGATGGGCTGTTGCCCCGATCGGCATGCTCTTGTGCAAGTAGAGGCTCCGGTCCAGCAGGTGGTGCTCATGCATTCCCAGGTCGCTGAGCATGCCGTCGAGCTTGTGGCGGAGTCGCTTGACACCCTCGACGTTGTTCTTCTCATCGATGCTGAGATGGATGGCCCCCTCTGCGTCGACCGTGACCCGATTATCGGCCTGCGGTAAATCCTCGCCACAAAGCCAGATGTCGACGGCGTGGTGCGCTAAGACCTTGAAAGGGAAGTCCGGAGAGATGCGACCGGCCCAGCGCGGCGCTTGTGCATGGATCTCCTCGTCGTCGGACTTACCAAGCATCTGGATCCCGCCGAGCGGGTAGTCCCAGTCATCGGATCCCAGATACCAGTCGTTCATCGCCAGCGTCTTCTGGAATCGCGTGGGGTTGGGTTCCCTGGAAACGGTCATCAGGGCAACGTTGTTGTGCCGCATGTAGTGCCGGCCAACTACGCCGGAGCTGTTGCCGAGCCCATCCGGGTAACGGTCGCCGCGAGACCTGAGCAGCAGGGCGGCAGAGTTCACCGCACCGCAGGCAACGACCACAATGTTGCCGGTGAAGGTGGTCGTCGATCCGTCCTCCAAAAGTGTGACGACACCAGTGACGCTCCGACCGGAAGCGTCGGTCTCCAGGCGCTGAACGTTGGCGCCGGTAACCAATGTGACGTTGTCTCTGGACAGCACCGGATCCACACAGATGACCTGCGAGTCCGACTTCGCGTTCAGCAGGCAGGGGAAACCATCGACCCGGTCGCAGCGGATGCACACACTGTTGCGTGCCGCTCGGCCCGGTTCCGCCTCCTCGAGGTTGACTCCGATGGGTAGGTGGAACGGGTGCAGCCCCAGCTTCTCCAGGTCGTCGTTCAGCTGCTGGATTCGGGGTTCGTGGGACACCGGCGGGTAGGCGTATTGCTTGCTGGCGTGGCCCTCCGTCGGGTCCTCTCCATGTTCGCCATGCACCAGGTACAGGTGCTCGGCCTGGGTGTAGTAGGGCTCCAGGTCGTCATACGAAATCGGCCAGGCAGGTGAGATCCCGCCGTGGTGGCGAAGCTCGCCGAAGTCTTCCGGACGGAGCCGGAACAGTGCCGCGCCGTAGAACTTGGTGTTCCCGCCGACGTAGTAGTTGACCTCAGGCTGGAACTCGTTGTCGTGCCGGTCGTACCAGAGCTCTTGCGCGAGGTACTTCCCGCGGACAAACACCGCCTCGGTCTGCCAGTTGTCGCGCTCCCGTGGCAGGAACGGTCCTCGTTCCAGCCAGAGCACCTTTGCTCCGTTCGTGGCGAGCCGGTGCCCAAGGGTTCCACCTCCGGCTCCCGTCCCGATGATGACAACGTCGTAGTGCTGGTCGTCTGCCATGCCGGATCCCTCCTGGAGCGGGGTTCTCGGATGTACCGATCTGTCTCTAGACACTTGAGAATGTCCCGCTTGGGCCACGAGGTCATCACCCGCCCTGGGTGATCACCACCTAGCCCGAGCAGAGTCACCCGCACGGGGTGACGACTCGATCCTCAGCCGCTGGTTGACTGCGAGCAGGGTCTGGGCCCGGTGCAGCGGCGGTTCCCGTGAGACCCACATTTGTCGGTCGATCACGGCAAGGAGATGACAATGACAGCGACGATCGAGAGCCAAAGCACGCCGGCGCGCGGCCCGTCAGAGAGCACAGGCCAGCGGCCCGCTGATGTCTTCGTCGTCTTCGGGATTACCGGCGACCTGGCGAAGGTGATGACGTTCCGGTCGCTGTATCGGCTCGAGCGGCGCGGGCTGTTGCAGTGCCCGATTGTCGGAGTTGCGGTCAACGACTGGACGGTAGATCAGCTGGTGGAGCGAGCCCGCGAATCGATCGAGGGTACCGGGGAGTCAATCGATCCCACCATCTTCGACCGCTTCACAGCACGACTGTCGTACGTCCAGGGCGACTTCGGCGACGCGGGGACCTATAAGCGGGTCGCAGAAGCGATCAAGGGCGCAGACAGTCCTGTGTTCTACCTCGAGATCCCACCATTCCTGTTCGGCACGGTCGTCAAGGGCCTCGCCGAGGCGGACCTGACCACGACTGGGCGTGTGGTGGTGGAGAAGCCTTTCGGGAACGACCGAGCCTCCGCCCGTGCCCTCGCCGAGGAACTGCACCAATACATCGACGAGTCCCAGCTGTACCGGATCGACCACTACCTGGGGAAGATGGGCTTGGAGGAGATCCTCTATCTGCGGTTCGCCAACACGATGTTCGAACCGATCTGGAACCGCAACTACCTCGAATGCGTGGAGATCACGATGGCGGAGGACTTCGGCGTCGAGGACCGGGGCCACTTCTACGATCCCGTCGGTGCACTGCGCGATGTGGTGGTCAATCACCTCATGCAGGTCGTGTCCGCCGCGGCCATGGAGCCACCTTCGGGTCGTGACCCACAGACGATCAAGGATTACCAGGTCGCGCTGTTCCGTGCGGTCGTTGCGGCCGATCCGGCCAACTACGTGCGCGGCCAGTACGAGGGCTACTTAGGCATCCCTGGCGTCGCCGCCGACTCAGCCACAGAGACCTACGCCGCGCTGCGGCTCGACATCGAAAACTGGCGCTGGTCAGGGGTGCCGTTCTTCATCCGAACCGGCAAGCGGCTCCCGGTCACCCAGACGGAGCTTCGGCTTGTCTTCAAGCAGCCGCCCCGGTTGGGCTTTGGCCTTTGGGCGGACCGCCGGGCAGAGCCTGACCAGTTCGTCATCAAGCTCGATCCATCGACTGGAATCAGGCTAAGGGTCGAGGCGCGGCGCGCGGAGTCGCGCACCCCCGAGTCCATCCACCTCGACATGGAGTTCGCGGAAGAAGGCGGCGAAGGGCCAACCCCGTACGAAGTGCTATTGCACGCCGCGATGGTCGGCCAGAGTACGCGGTTTACTCGCCAGGATGGGGTCGAGGAGACGTGGCGAATCATGCAGCCGCTGCTGGACGCGCGGCCCCCGGTACATCCGTATGCTCCCGGCTCGTGGGGGCCGACAGCCGCGGATGAGCTGACGGCACA
>DATEWO010000293.1:0-2606 GCA_035257925.1 Propionibacteriaceae bacterium
TAGTGGCGACCTTCTTGATCCCGTTGTCGAGCAGGTATTTCGCAGCAAATGGACCCTGGACATCATCTGTCGCGGCGGTACGGAAGTAGCCCGGGTAAGGGCGCTTCGGGTTGGCCAGATCCGCTCCCTTGGTGAGCGTCGGATTGGTGTTAGCCGGCGACACCTGAGTGATCTGCGCCGCGGACAGCACTGGCTGCACCGACTGCGAGACCGAGGAGTTGAGAGTACCGACGACCGCGACGACCTCGTCGTCACCGGCTAGCTTCGTGGCTGCGTTCTTGCCAACGTCAGGCTTAGCCTCATCGTCCTGCGCGTCAATCTCCAGCGTCCATCCCGGGATGGTCTGCTTCTCGTTGGCCTGCTTGATAGCCAGGTCGACTGAGTTCTGCATGCCGAGGCCTAGGGCGGACAGTGGACCCGACAGCGGTACGATTACGCCGATCTTGGCGACCTTGGCCGCTCCGGCCTCGCCTTGCGGGGCCTGTTCCGCCCTGCTGCCACATGCCGACATCGCTAGCGACGCGGCGAGCAGGGTTATCCCTGCAAGTACGACCTTATGCTTGCGCACATTTCCTCCTGGTTGTTCCGAAAATGCGAAGTTCCGCAGAGCGCAACCTCGCGAGCATTGTCGAACCTACGACCGATGCTGTGTTATGGCCTCAACTTTGTGTCCAATAGCACGTTTGTTACCTGATTGAGAGCACATAGATGCGAATACTCTATTTTTTCTTGGGAACCGAGCCGTGCTCGATGACTCCTTCCGCTACTTCGCGCATCGACTTGCGCAGGTCCATCGCCGTTTTCTGGATCCAGCGAAAGGCTTCTGGCTCGCTCAGCCCGAGGCCACTCTGCAGCAAGCCCTTGGCGCGCTCCACCACTTTGCGTGACTCCAGCCGCTCAGTCAGGTCACTGACCTCGGCCTCCACCGCTTGAATCTCGGCAAACCGGGCCCGCGCGATCTCGATGGCGGGAATGAGGTCGGCTTTGCTGAAAGGCTTGACCACGTAAGCCATGGCTCCCGCCTGGCTAGCGCGATCGACAAGCTCCCGCTGGCTGAACGCGGTCAGCATTACCACGGGCGCGATCCGGCCGGTGGCGATCTGCTCGGCCGCACTGATCCCGTCGAGCTTGGGCATCTTGACATCCATCACCACCAAATCCGGCCTGAGGTCGGTGGTGAGCGCTACCGCCACTTCACCGTCGCCGGCCTGGCCGACCACCTCATAGCCCTCCTCGGTGAGCATCTCCACCAGATCCAGCCGAATGAGCACCTCGTCCTCGGCGACAACGACCCGCGTCTTGGTTCCATTCGGGAGCGGGTTGTCTTCTCCGGTCACGGAGACACTCTAGTCAGATGCGTGTGGCCGGGAGGGCGTACGGAAAGACTGGCCTGCAACGGCTGTGGCAGAATGATCGGGCCCACGGTGGCGGCGCCGGTTCATTGATCATGACTCGGCCGGGGTGGCGGAATGGTATACGCGGACGGCTCAAACCCGTCTGTCCGAAAGGACATAGGGGTTCGACTCCCCTCTCCGGCACTTTTCTTCGTCTTCCCGCGTGAGGGTGCCGCCCAGCGGGCCGACAAACGCCGTGGTCCAGTCGGCTTGGATCCAGACTTGGGGCTACTCGGGTTTCAAGCATCTTAGGTTTGTCGGCCCGCTGGGCGGCACCCTCACGCTCGCCTGGACTCCGTGCCGGAGAGGGCGTCGAATGCCTATGTTCTTTCGGCCCACTCACTATGGCAATACGCGCTGAGCCTGTCGAAGGGCGCTTCGACAGGCTCAGCGCGCATAAGCGGAGCGAGCAATCTAAAGGGGCGCGCCGATGCGGCGGACGCGGATCATGTTTGTCTGGCCGGCGACGCCGGGTGGCGACCCGGCCACGATGACCACACGATCGCCGTCAGCGATGCGGCCGCTCTCGGTCAGGGCCTTGTCGACCTCGCGGATCATCTCGTCGGTGTGGCCGACCATGGGGGCCATGAAGGTCTCGACGCCCCAGTTCAAAGTCAGTGCCGCACGCGTTTCCTCATTTGGGGTGAATGCCAGCACCGGGATACTCGAACGAAGTCGAGTCAAGCGGCGGGCCGAGTCACCGGAGGTCGTGAACGTCACCAAGAACTTGGCCTCAATCCGCTGAGCGACCTCTTCGGCCGCCTTGGTGATCACGCCGCTGGTGGTATGCGGATCCCAGTCGACGCGTTGCATTTGGTCCATCCCGTGGGCCTCGGTGTTCTCCACGATTCGCGCCATGGTCTCGACCGCCAGGACTGGGTACTCACCGACGCTCGTCTCTCCCGACAGCATCACCGCGTCAGCGCCATCGAGGATCGCATTGGCGACGTCGGACGCCTCGGCACGCGTCGGACGGGGCGAGGAGATCATCGACTCCAGCATCTGAGTTGCCACGATCACCGGCTTCGCCCAACGCCGCGCAGCAGTAACGATCCTCTTCTGGACCAGCGGCACCTCTTCCAGCGGCAGCTCGACACCAAGATCACCACGCGCGACCATGAAGGCATCGAATGCATCGATGATCTCCGTCAGGTTATCGACCGCCTGAGGCTTCTCCAGCTTGGCGATCACCGGCATCCGCCGACCTTCGGC
>DATEWO010000294.1:0-5942 GCA_035257925.1 Propionibacteriaceae bacterium
CATCCAGTCGAAGGTGGGGGACTGCTTGACCGGCCCCAGTTGCTCCTGGCCGGTGAGCTCGGAGGACGGCTGCATCAGGAGCGCGGCGCGCCGCAACTTCTCGCTCGACGGCTCGATGTAAGGGACCTTGGCGTACCGCGGCCCCATCTGCGCCTTCAACTCGTTCAGGATATCGGCACGATCCTCGCCCGCGGCTTCCCGGATCCGGGCTGCCTCGATGTTGGCGTTCTGCTCGTCGAGGTTGCCCGGCCAGAACATCCGCGAGAGCCAGCCGGGAATGCCGGTGCCGCGAAAGTACGGACTGAAGATCGGCGTCTCCGCCATGGCTTACACCGCCCCGGCGCCGACCCCAGGGCTCGCCGGCTTCCCCGGCATGAAGCTCGAGAAGGTGTTCAATGTATTAAGCCCCATCTGCCACGGCGACGGCCCAAGCGCCGACGGCAAGGCCTGCCCGGTCGCGAGCTTCAGGTACTCCATAAGCTGGTTGACCTTGTTCTGATCGAGGCCCATCTCGGCCAGCCGCCCGCGCATGTTGGCTTCCTGCGCCTGGATCGCCGCCTGCATCTGGGCAGTGTTGGCCTGCTGCTCGGCCCCGCGCAGCTGCTCGCCCCCGGCGAACACCTGCCCCGCGAGACCAGGGGCCAGCCCCAGCGCCCGTGCGGCGGCGGCTTCCTGCATCCCGCGCTCGGCGCCGTACTGCCCCCAGCCGGCCTGGGCAATGTCCTGGGCCGCTTGAGTACTGATGTCGCCCGCGCGGCGGCCCAACTGGGCAATCCGAGCCGATGAACTGTAGGGACTGCCGGCCGCAATGGCCCGCGCGTTGATGTCGCCCGTCGCGTCGCGGAACATCATCTGCGCGAGGTTCTGTCGGGCATCACTCAGGCGTTGAAAGGGGGCCGACGCCATCGGGTCGAGATAGCCGCCGCCCGCCGTCTTCTGGAGCGTCTCGAGCCCGGTCCCGAAGGCCGGCGTCGCCTGTGACTGGAAGCCCGCCAGGGCATTGAGCGCCTGCTGCTGCTGCGGCCCAGCCGTGACGAAGGGGTTCGCGGGCATGCCGACGCCACCGGCCCGACCCAGGCTCGACCCACCCAGTTGAGACTTCAGCAGGTTCTCGGTGAACTGCTGCTGGGGTTTCATGTTCATGAACGGATCGGTCTGCCGGTACTCGCGCGCCGATTGGGTCGGCTTCATGAAATCACCCATCGGTCTCTCCCTTCAGATCGACCTCGTACACGGCCCCGACGCGGCGGGCACCCTGGCGGGTCCAGGCCTTGTTCGTGAGGCGGCGCGTCTGAAATGCGGCGGTGGTGGCGCCCTGCTGTTGCGCCCAGCGGCCCATCTCGGCCCAGAGGCGTGGGAACACCTCACGAGGCGTCCGCTTCGGGTAGAGGTAGCAGGCGGCAACTTCCGCCACCAGCGTGCGGTCGAACGCCGCACGCCCGAGCCTGATGGCCGAGAAGCCCAACAGCCGATACTGAGCATCAAGCACGAGCCACACGGCTCCGCCGGCCTCGAGCAGCTCGGCGAGTTCGGCGCAGACGATGTCGCCGGTGCCGGACAAGCGGGCGCGTCTAAGAAAGTCCTGCGCGGCCACCCGGAGGATCGCGTGGTACTCCCGGAGCCAGCCGGTGTCACCGGTCTCGAGCCGCACGATCCGCACGCCGTCTGGCAGGATCACGAGCCGGGACTCCACGCGGGGCTCCGTCACCGTGCTCATCGGGCGTAGCCACCGGAAATAATCGCGGCTCCGTACGCTGTGATGGTCCAGTCGTCACTGAGATTGGCACTCTCGATCCGGACCTGCCAGAGCCTCCCGTAGGCCCGCACGTCGATCCAGGGTCGAGTCTGACTCGGCGGCAACAGATACCGCGACGACGAGGGAGGGGCCTGCGGCCAATCCGGCAGCGGATGCCTCGCCTCCATCGCCGCGCGGAGCTGCACGGTCAACGCGCCACTCCCCGTCGCAAAGATGGGCACGGCCAGGATCTTCGCGGGGATCAACTGCGCCTGGAAGTGCCGGCTCTCCAGCCACGCGTGGATTGCCGCCCCATCGGCATTGCGCCCCCCGTAGACCTGGATGTTCCCGTTCACCTGCCCGAAGCAGCCCCGCACCGGGGGCGGGCTCGTGGGCGAGGCCTGGTCCTCGTGCGCCGTGCTCGGCAGCGCGTCGGATGGCACTTCCGAGAAACACGTGCCGGGATCATGGTCGGTGAGACTCCACGTGTGATCCCGGTAGTTGAAGATCGCCGTGAGGGTCGGCTGGCTCGAGCCACGCGTGGGGATCTTCCAGCAGATCTCCTCCCACTCGAGGCGCCGGTAGGCATAGGTCAGGTTCGCCCGCGGCCAATCGATGGCGTCGGCGATCTCGGGCCAAATGGCATCCCCGATGGGCTCCGCGAACGACCCAAGGCGATAGAAGTTCGTGCGCCCGATGAAATATTGGAACGAACCAATCGAGATGGCCCCCCGAGCCGAGATCGACCCCTCATCTGCCGCGATGCCTTCCACGATGTACTGATTGGGCGGTCCCACGAAAATCATCCGGTAGAGCCGATTCGGCTTGTGGACGATGGCGTGATCGCCCATCACCTTCAGCGCCGTGATCGGCGTCGAGTCCTCCAGGAAATCGACATCGCCCGCCGTGTCGTCCGTCCAGTCCAGGGGATCGCCGACCTTGGAGTACGCCACGCGCCACGGCTGCACCGTCGGCTGCGTGAGGTTCGCGATCAGGACATGCTCCTTGTGAATCTCCACGAGCTTCCCGGTGGGGGCCCCACCGCCGAGCGGCGCCACGACCCCCGTGCCATTCCAGTGCCCGATCTGCACCCCGTTCGTGAAGATCAGGTGCTCCTTGTACTGATCCACCGTGATCACGTCACTCAAGGTCGTGGGCGTCAACGTCGCGATCTTCGCGCGCGCGGAGCCCAAGCCTTCCCACGCCCCAGTCGTCCCGATCTGCACCAGTGTCGGCGCCCGCGCTCCGGTGGGCTCGATGTAGTACCAGAGCGCCTGGACAGGCTCCGCCGGCACCATGGTGTCCACGCGCGAGAAGCCATCGGTTTTCTTGACGCGCGTCGCACCGGTGGGAAACCGGACGTTCCGTCCATTCGCCCACGAAGTCTCCGGCACGTGCCGTGGGTCTACGTTGAGGACCAGCCCTCGACCCGGCGCTTCGGTGATCTGTCCCTGGATCGCGGTGGGCATCTAGATCACCTCGATCATTAAACTGCCCGCACCGCGATCTCGAAAGATCCGCGTGGTGTCGGCGTCCGAGTCGCGCGCGAAAAGATAGACACCGCGCTCTTTCTCGTCGTCCACGTCAGGGCCGTAGTACGCAACCGCCGTCAGATGGTTCGTGTCCTCGCCCGTGGCGAAGGACGGCACCGACTCCTCGCGCACCCACTCCGTACCGTCGAGGGAGTAGCCCGCCTCGAAAGGGTTGTGGCCGGTGTACCAGAGCTCGCCCTCCTCCCCCCGGGGAACCATCTGGACATGGTCGCCAATCGTGGCTTCCGAGAGCGTGTGGACGTGCTCCCACTCGCCGCCATCCGCGCTCCGGTAGATCTTGTTGGAGTCCTCCTTGGAGAGGTTGCCGATCACGTACATGTGGCCCTTGAACCAGGTCGCGTGGCTGATGTTGCCGCCTGGCGGTGTCTCCTTCTGCTCACCGCCCACAAACAACGCCGACTCCTGCCCCTCGGCAAAGGCCGAAAAGAACTCCCATAGATTGTCTTCGTCGTCGAACTCCAACTCCCACAGCAATGAGTGCTCGATCTCGCGCGTCTTCTCCCACCCACCGCCGCTCTTCTGATAGACCTCCGCCGTCTGTGCCTCAGCCCAATTCTGGCTGCACCCGGCGAACAGCAACTCACCCTCAGGACCGTTGATGGCGAGTCCACGGCCACCCACCGGGGTGGGCACCGTATGCACACTCTCGAAATCCCAACCCCCAGACCCGGAATGCTCCAGCGACTTGCTGATGATCCAGGTTTGCCCCTCACCGGGACTTTCGAAGAAGGCGTACGTCGTGGTGGCACTGTTGCGAATCTTGTTGATGACCTCCGCGTGTTCGGGGGTCTCGTCGTCCACCCACTCCTCGCTGCCCTCGTCGAGGCGCCAGATCTTGGAGGGGTTGCTCCCCCCGGCGGGACGGTTTCCAGTGCTCATGTAAAGCGACTTCAACGGCCCGAGCCCCTCACCCAGCCAGCCCCCCCACGCATCCGCCGCCGCCGCATTCGGGATCGGCTCCATCTCCTCGAACTCCGTGCGATCCCCCGCCCGACCCTGCAAGGTCGCGGGCCGACTCGGTCGCGGGCTGTCCCGATAGTGCGAGGGCATGGCTACCGGCAACGCGCCTGGACCACAACGCCCTTCGTGCCCTCGCCCGCCGCGCGAGTGATCACCGCGAGTTTCGAGTCCTTGGAGAGATTCGCCGTCCCGATTGCCGGGACCACCACAAAATCCGCTCCCGCTGAGAGCGCGCCCCGGAGCAGTTCGCCGTCGTTCAGTCTCAGTTCAATTTCTACCGCACCCGACGTGGACGGCGTGTCGGCCGCAATGGCCATCTCCACGAACTCTTCGTCGCGCACCACGCGCAGCGGCAGCGCGATGGGCTTGTCCACCGTGATGCTCCCACTGCCCCAGGTGTAGGTGTCGGAGATCCGGGCCTCCAGCACCTCGATGCGCCCCGAGATGAGGCCGACCAGCGTCCCCAGCTTCACCCACGAATCCTTCATCACGCGGATGAACTCGTCCACCCACTTCGTGATGATGGCGTCGAATTTGAGCGAGGTCTCGTCAACGAAGCGGTCGGCCTGCTCGACCCACTTCTGCATCGGCGGCTGCTCACCCTTGGGGAACACGTCCGCGGCCTTCGTGGTGGGCTGTGTCGGCTCCACCGGAACAATGGGCAGTTCGGGGGGCTTGGGCGGCGCGCTGAGGCTGGGGAAGAATCCCCCGTCACTGGGGGGCGGGGTCGGCCCCGGGGTCGGCCCCGGCGGCTCGCCATCCTCCAGCCAGTCCGTGAAGACCCGGCAGGTGCCTGCGGTCTGGTCACGTCCGAAGATCCAGACCGCGCCGCGCCAGTACACCACCGCCGTCCGGTGGTTGGACTCCTCATGAGTGGGAAACGACGGGAGGGACGCTTCCCGCGTCCAGGTCACGCCGTCCAGCGTCCAGGCCACTTCGAACGGGTTGTGTCCAGTGGCCCAGAGCTCGCCGTCTCCTCGAGGGATGACGACGACGTGATCCCCCTTCGTGGCCGACTGGAAGGTATGCACCGGACCCCAAGACGAGCCGTCGGTGCTCCGGCTAATTCGGTTGCGCTGGGACTGAGACGCGCCGCCTGACAACGCGCCCACCACGTACATGTGACCCTTGAACCAGCAGGCACTCGAAATGTCGCGGCCAGGGCTCTCGCCTTTGTCGATCCCATTGACGTAGACGCGACTGACAGCCCCAGACTGGCCAAAGTCGTTCCAGAACTCCCAGAGGCGGCCCCGGTCATCGAACTCCAGCTCCCACATCAGCGAGGGACGATTTGAACGCACCTGAATCCATGCGCCGGTGGGCTGCATCTCGAAAAGCCGTCCCGGCCGATCCCCCCGCCAGTTGTAGGACGCTCCGGCGAGGATGCGACTCCCGGCGGACCCGCCCAAGCTAATCCCCAGCCCGCGCCCTCCGACCGGATCGTCATAGTCCGCCTCGGTCAGCGGCACACTCTCGAAATTCCAGCCCGTGCCCACCTCCCGTGAGATCAAGAAGCGTTGCCCATCCCGGGGGGTTTCGTAGAACGCCCACAACCGATCCACGCCGCTGTTGCGCGCCGGCCCACTGCGAATCTTGTTGATGGTTTCGGCACCTATCGGCGCGTGGTCATCCACCCAGCCGCCTCCCGGAACATCGAGCCGCAACACCCAGGACGCGGCCCCGCCGCAGCGCCC
>DATEWO010000295.1:0-4712 GCA_035257925.1 Propionibacteriaceae bacterium
CGCCGTCTCGCCGCCCGCGGGCAGGTGCCGGGCGCGGTCCCCGGGACATAGCGTCTCGGCGGCGGGGATCCGCTCCATGCGGACGCGTGGGGACGCGAACCGGCGAGGCGGGTCGAGGACCGGCCGCCGAGGATGGTCCGCCCAGCGGCGGTGGTACGGCGTGAATACCGCGAAGTGGTCCTTGTCAGGCGGAGCGACGGTACCCGGTGGCACGACCACCAGCGTCTCGCCGTGCACGACCAGCTCGCGATCCCGCTCGGCCAGCAACTTTCCGAGCTGGCGCTGTCGGCTCTGTGCGTACGCACTCCAGTCACCGGAGACGTGGACGGTCCTTGCTCCGACCTCGTCGGCCAATGCGGCGACTTCTCGGGCGGTGTCGCCGCGGCGGATCACCAGGCCGTCGGTGCCGCGCTGCTTCAGCGACTCGTCGAGGTCATGCAGTGCGTCGACGAGGAATGATGCCCGGTTGGGGGCGAGGTACGCCGAGCCGAGGATCGCGTCGTCCAGGACGAACACCGGCAGCACCTGCTCGGCCGCGTCGACCGCCCCCTGCAGAGTGGGGTTGTCGTGCACGCGCAGGTCGCGAGTGAACAAGGTGATTGCCGTCCTGGACCACATCGTGCTGGCTGTACCCATAGACGTAAAGCTTAGTCAATCTGATTAGAAATGCTTGAGCAGATTGTTTAGGATGAGGGGTACCAGCGTCGATACGTGTTTCGAGGTGAGGAGTTCCGATGAGCCAGATCCAGCAGTCCGTCGATGTCGACGTACCCGTGAGCGTCGCCTACAACCAGTGGACGCAGTTCGAGTCGTTCCCGAACTTCATGTCCGGCGTGGAGTCGATCACCCAGGTCGACGACACGCGCAACCACTGGGTGACCAACATCGCGGGCGTGAAGCGGGAGTTCGACACCGAGATCACCGAGCAGCACCCCGACGAGCGGGTCGCCTGGCGCAGCGTCGGTGGCGATGCCGAGCATGCCGGCGTGGTCACCTTCCACCGCCTCAGCGACACCTCCACCCGGGTAATGATCCAGATCGATTGGCAGCCTTCTGGGGTGGTCGAGAAGGTCGGCTCTGCCATCAACGTTGACGACTTGCAGGTCCAGCGCGACGCCAAGCGATTCAAGGAGTTCATCGAGTCCCGGGGTCAGGAGACCGGCTCCTGGCGCGGCGACGTCGAGGCAGGGTGACGACGACATGAGCGCCGAGGAGGTTCGGCACGTCGCGGATCTCGTCGACCGGGCCAGGATCGGCATGCTCACGACCATGACCGAGTCCGGCAAGCACGTCAGCCGGCCGATGGCGCTGCAGGACGTGGAGTTCGACGGTGACTTGTGGTTCTTCTGCTACGACGATTCCGCCAAGGCAGCGCAGATCCGATCGCAGCCGGAGGTGAACGTGTCGTTCGCCAACGACAAGCAGAGCGAGTGGACCTCGCTGTCCGGAAAGGCGGAGATCGTCCACGACCGGCAGCAGGCCGAACACCTGTGGGCTGCCCCGTTGAAGATCTGGTTCCCCGACGGACTCGACACCAAGGGGCTGAGTCTGATCAAGGTGCACGTCGACTCCGCGGAGTACTGGGAGTCACCGGCGAGCAAGGTGCGCCAGCTGATCGGCGCGGCCCTGGCAGCAGCGACCGGTGACCCGGAGAAGTTTCCGGGCACCAACCGATCGGTAGATCTCTAAGGGTCGGCATACTCCACGGAGCTGTTGAGTGTTTCACCCAGGCCCTGGCGGCGCTGCACGTCTGAGCCTCGGATCTCCTTCCGTTACGCGTGCAGCTCTTGTTCCCACAAGATGTCGGTAATTGCTCGGAGCCCGGCCGACAGGTGCCGCCGGTAGGTGCTGGACGGCAGGCCGAGAACCTGGGCGGCAACTTCTTGCGACGGCGCCGGGAGACAGGTAGGTCCGATGCAACGCCCGGAAGCCCTTTGGGGGGCGTCCCGAGGCGAGTCTTGCAAGGTCGTCACCGCTCAATCTCCCGCTCGGCACGGTAAAGACCCGGATCCGCGACGGGCTGATCGGGCTGCGCGCCGCGTTCGCCTCGACCAGCGGATAGTTGCGCGGTCGGCAAACGCCCCCTGAGCGGGCGCGACTACGCGCCAAAGACCTGCGCGGCGTACCAGCGGCCATCCGAGCTCTGGACCGCGCCGACCCCGAGCAGCCGATAGTTGCTGTTCAGGATGTTCGCGCGGTGCCCGCTCGATCCCATCCAGCCGCGCATCACGGCTGATCCGCTCGGGTAGCCATACGCCACGTTCTCACCCACCGCGCGCAGGTTGCACGCGCGCAGGACGGGCCCCAGATCCTGGTGATACATCCGCCGCTCGGCCGCCATCCGCGCCGCTTGCTGCTCGGCGTAGCGGTCGACGCAGGCTTCGGAGCTGAGCGGCCGGAGCTCGTGCGAAGTCCGCTCGGCGTTGGTCCCCGAGACCACGTCAGCCTCATAGCGGTCGCTTGCGGAGCCACCACCGCCACTACCGCCACCGGCACTGCCGGGCTGGGTGAAGGTGACCGAGCAGCTGCCGTGCCCGTCGCCGTCGACGCCGAGGCTGATCTTGATCTTGGCCTTGCCGGGCGCGCTGGCCGGGTTGAGCGGGTTGCGGACCCGGTACGCGGTGCCGCCCTTGTAGTCGTAGACACCAGACCAGGTCAGCTTCTGGATCCGGGTGCCGTCACCGGAGTAGGTCCGCACGGTCGAGTCGGTTGGCACGGCACGCCCGTTGGTGGTCCAGCCGGCGTAGTTGATCGAGATCTTGCGTACGCCGCCGGAGGTGTAGGTGCCACCCCAGATAGCCTTGGTCGTCCAGCGGATCCCGCCGCCGTCCACGCATGAGCCGGTCTGGGTCGTGGCAGCGTCGGCTGTCACAGCGCCGAACACCGCGGCTGCACCAACCAGTCCAGTCGCCGTAACGACCGCAAGGCCCTTGCGTAGCGAGCCGATGGGAAGCCGTGGGGGCATGACGGAATCTCCTTCGAGATCTGCGAGCGGGGCAGAGCGCTAAGCGCTGTCGCAACGAAGCGGAGGCGACGTTACCGTACCGTTATCTTTCCCGCACCTCCTCGGTTCAGATACTGAACAATCAGTCCGGTCATCGATTGACCCGGTCGACGCAGTTGGAGTTTCATCGTGAACCGCGTCGCCCGGGCAGCTGCTGTACCGCTGAGCGGGCGGCGCGAGCCATACCCTGAACGGGTGGATGGAGCTGCCCGCCCGCGCATCCGGTGGGCGTGGATCGCGGGGTGCGTCGTACTCGGCCTCGCCGCGATCGCGGCCGGCTGGGCGATCGTGCCGGATGCGAATCGCACCGGTTACGGCGCGGGCGTGCTCGCCAATGTCGGGACGACGCTGCTGCTCGTCGGAATCGTCGCACGAGCTGGGGATCGGTGGACGCCGAGGCCGAAGCGCGCCGGATGGCGGACGAGTACTCCCGCCGCATCGTCGACGCCGAGGGCGGCGACGGCGAGCGGAACTGACCGCTCACTGGAGCAAGAAGGCGTCGGTTCCTTGACGAGCAGGCCCTCCGCGACCTTCAACGCAAAGATGCTTGTTTCTGTGCGGACGGTGATGAGCGTCATGGGTGGTTGAGCACGGCATGGCCGCGCGGATTACGGGCAGGGCAACCGACCATGAACTCTGCTAAACGGTCGCGAATGAGACTAAAACTGAGGCTGGCGCTGAGACTCAACTGGCGCGATCGAGGCTTTCGAAAGACTGTTTTGACTAAGGCGGGCTCCAAGGACCTCTAGCCTTGCTCGCTGGAACAGAATGAGGCCTCGTGCGGTGGGTAGGGTCCCCCAGGTGAGTGAGGTTGATCAGTCGTCCCGTCCCGAGCCTCTAGTGCGCCCGCCCCGCCTGCACTTGGGGCGTGAGGGCACGGCCAGTCGACTCGAGCTGTTTTTTGACTTGGCCTACGTGCTAGTCGTGCTGGAGCTGGCAAAGGTGTTTTACGAGGACCTGACCTGGCACGGGGCGGCGGTTTTGGCAGGGTTGTTCGTGACGATCTGGTTCTCCTGGGTGGGCTTCACCCTTTACGCAAATCGCTTCGACACCGACGATGTCGTGTTTCGGATCGCCAAGCTGATTGCCGCCGGTTCGATCGCCGGCTGCGCGGCCAGCGCCTCGGACGCCGCCGGCAAGCTGGCCGTGCCCTTCGCTGCCTGCTATCTGAGCAGCCAGCTGGTGCTGCTCGCTCTGTACCTCCGGGCCTGGCGGCATGTTCAGGAGGCCCGGCCCACCGTCCGCGTGTACCTGCTCACCGTGGGTTTGAGCGCCGCGCTCTGGGCGGTGTCGCTGGTCGTGCCCGGCCCCGCCCGCTACGTGGTGTGGGCGATCGCCGTGCTGGTGTCTGCGGCTGGACCGGTGCTGGCCACCCTGCGGTCGGACAAGTTTCCGCTGCATATTGAGCACCTGCCTGAGCGGTTCGGGTTGCTGGTGATCCTTGTCCTAGGCGAAGCTGTGGGCAGCGCGGCCCGAGGCGTGCATGACGCGTCCTGGGCGCCGATTTCCATCGGAGTCGGCGTGCTTGGGTTCGCGGTCGCGGCCGGCATCTGGTGGATCTACTTCGACATCACCGCGCCGAGCAGCGCCCGAGAGCTGCAGGATGTTGAGGAAGAGAAGGACGCGGAGTCGAGCTCGGACGCGGGGGACACTGACAGCCACGTCAGCGACGCCCGGCACGACCTGTTCGTCTACGGTCACCTGCCGC
>DATEWO010000296.1:0-6921 GCA_035257925.1 Propionibacteriaceae bacterium
TCACTACTGCGCCCGCCCCGGCCGGCGCGTACGCCATCGGCAAGATCGGCGACGACGGCGCGCAGTCCGGTCAGATCTTCCGGCCGTCCCGCGTCTTCGGCATCCAGCAGGGCCTTGACCAGCGCTGAACCGACGATCACCAGATCAGCGAAACTGGTCACCTCGCGCGCTTGCTCGCCGTTGGACACGCCCAGGCCGACTCCAACCAGGGCGGACGGTGCCACTTCACGCACCCGCCGCACCAGCTCAGGAGCGGCCGCTGAGGTCTGCGTTCGGGTACCGGTCACACCCATCAAGGAGGTGGCGTAGACCCACCCGCGGCAGGCAGCCACGGTGGATCTGAGTCGCTCGTCGGTCGATGAGGGTGACACCAGGAAAATCCGGTCCAGACCGTGTGCATCGGAAACCCTCAGCCACTCCCCCGCCTCGTTCGGGGTGAGGTCCGGAGTGATCATTCCCGCTCCGCCCGCGGAGGCAAGATCGCGGGCAAATCGGTCCGCGCCGTACCGCTCGACGAGGTTCCAGTACGTCATCACGACCGCCGGAATGCCGCGACTCGCCACGGCTTCCACGGCAGTAAAGGCGTCCCGTGTCCGCACGCCGCGCTGCAGCGCCCTCGTTCCGGCGCGCTGGATCGTCGCCCCGTCCATCATCGGATCGCTGTACGGAAGGCCGACTTCGACGAGGTCGACGCCTTCGGAGTCACCCTCTCCGGTGAGCGCCTTCAGGGCCTGCAGCGAGATGTCTACCGTCGGGTAGCCGACATGAAGGAATCCCGCCAGCCCTCCACGACCCTGCGCTCGGATCTGGAGCAGCATCCGACCGGTGTACCCATGATCGGTGCTCACCGTTCGGGCCCGCCGGCGGGCGGGGTGCCCGCGGACTCTGATGCTGTACCGGCGGTGTTCAGGCCGAACCAGGTGATGGCGGTGTCCACATCCTTGTCGCCGCGACCGGAAAGGTTGACCAGGATCAGTGGCCGCTCTCCGGTCTTGCTGGTCGGCAAGCGAGGGCCAAGCTTGAGCACCCCAGCCAGGGCGTGCGCCGACTCGATCGCCGGAACGATGCCCTCGGTACGCGAGAGCAGCCGGAAAGCATCCATCGCCTCGGCGTCGGTGATCGCCTCGTACTGAGCGCGACCAATCTGGTGGAGCCAGGAGTGCTCTGGCCCGACTCCCGGATAGTCCAGTCCGGCGGAGATGGAATGCGATGCCTTGGTCTGCCCGTCCTCGTCTTGCAGCACGAAGGTCCGCATGCCGTGCAGCACGCCGATCTCTCCCGCCGAGATGGTGGCCGCGTGCCGCCCCGTCTCGATGCCCTCGCCACCAGCCTCGAAGCCATACAGCGCCACCTCGGGATCGGGGATGAAGTCGGCGAAGATGCCCAGCGCATTGGAACCACCACCGACGCATGCGGCCACCGCATCCGGCAGCCGGCCATAACGTTCCAGCAGCTGGGCCCGGGCCTCGGTACTGATCACCCGCTGAAACTCACGAACCAACAAGGGGAAGGGATGCGGACCTGCGACGCTGCCAATCAAGTAGTGGGTGTGGTCGACGGAGGCGACCCAGTCGCGCATCGCGTCGTTCATCGCGTCCTTCAGGGTCTGCGTGCCAGACTCGACGGCGATCACCTCAGCACCCAGCAGCCGCATCCGAGCGACGTTGAGGGCCTGCCGCTCGGTGTCGATCTTGCCCATGTAAACGGTGCAGTCGAGTCCGAACAGCGCGGCGGCGGTGGCCGTCGCGACGCCATGCTGACCCGCGCCGGTCTCGGCAATGACCCGGGTCTTGCCCATCCGCCGGGTGAGCAGTGCCTGCCCGAGGACATTGTTGATCTTGTGGGAGCCGGTGTGGTTCAGATCCTCTCGCTTCAGCAGGATGCGCGGGACCTGTCCGGTTGTTGTGGCAACGGCGTATTCGCTGAACCGTTTGGCTTCGGTGATCGGGCTCGGCCGCCCGGTGTAATCGGCCAACAGCCCACTCAGCTCGGCCTTGAAATGCGGATCGGTCACCGCGGCGCGGAATTCGTGCTCCAGCTGTAACAGCGCCGCGAACAGCGCTTCTGGTACGAATCTTCCGCCAAACCTGTCGAAATGGCCGCTTGCATCGGGCAGTGAGCCGCCGGCGGCCTGCGGCAGCTCCGAGGTCACGGTGAACTGCCTTGACACGACTCGGATTCCTTACTCTGAGGTACGCGCGTGAGGTGACCGGCCTATGCCTTGTGCACCGCCGGGTGCGCCCCCGCGGCCACCAGGTCGGCCACTCCGCTGCGCGGATCCCGGCCTGTCACCAGGGCCTCGCCGACAAGCACCACATCCGCTCCGGCCCGCGCCAAGTCGATCACATCATGCGGTCCGCGTACGCCGGACTCCGCAATCCGGACAATGCCGTCCGGAATCAGCGGCGCAAGCCGCCTGAAGGTCGAGGGCTCCACCTTGAGCGTCTGCAGGTTACGCGCGTTGACACCGATGATCATGGCGCCGGCATCAACCGCGCGACGCACCTCATCGGCGGTATGAACCTCAACCAGTGGCGTCAGCCCAATTGAGCGCGCCCGCTCGACGAGAGAGACCAGTTCCGCGTCAGACAGCGCAGCAACGATCAGCAACACCAGGTCGGCGCCTGCGGCACGCGCCTCAAATAGCTGGTAGGCGGTGACGACGAAGTCTTTACGGAGAACGGGAATGTTCACGGCGCAGCGTACTCGGACAAGATCGTCCAACGACCCCGCGAAATGCCGCTGCTCGGTCAAAACCGAAATTGCGGACGCACCACCGGCTTCGTACTCCACCGCGAGTGCAGCCGGATCGGCGATTTCGGCTAGTGAGCCCTTGCTGGGGCTGGATCGCTTCACTTCGGCGATCACCGCTACCCCTGGCCCGCGAAACCTCGGCATCGGATCGATCGCCGGGTCGATGTGCTGACATCTCTCCTTCAACCGGTCCAGTGGAACATGGGCCTGCTGAACTGCCAGATCCTCTCGGACCCCGGCGATGATGTCGTCTAAAGCACCCACAGTCGGACCGATCAGTGTGCCCCGTAGCCCATGCGCTGCAGGACTACGGTCACTATCAAGGCCAGCGCGGCCACACCGACACAGACCCAGAACAGCGTCCAGTTCTGGAGGACGACAGCGATCCCGCCGACGACGAACGCGACCATACCGAGGCCCGAGCCGACCCAAGCCGCGAGAGTGCGGCCATGGTGGATGTGCTTGCCGCGCCTATTAGTCGGACTGGTCAAATCTGAGTGCTGCGCTGTGCCTGCCATGGCTCCCTCGTTTCCGCCCATCGGGATCTGCATTCCGAGCACGTACCGTCCAGGACTCGCTACCCGTCGCGCTCCCAAGGGCCGCGACGCCCTTCGGTGCCATCCATTGTTGCGCCTGGGTCCGGATCGTGCACATTCGGGTACGGCACCTTGGCCGTGTCGTGGTCATCGGTGATTCCCGTTGGGCGCAAATCTGTGGTCGGATCGACCCCTGCATCCATGGCCTTCCACAGTTCGGCCGGATCCTCAGAAGCGAGAGCCTCTACATTGCCGGGCGCGGGTTGGAAACGGTCGGAACGTGCTGGCCAGGTTCCCGCCGTGATCATGGTCAAGACGGCCGCTGCCGCAACCAGTACCCCAGCAACGGTGAAGACCCAAGGCCAAACCGTCACGCTGAGTTGAAATGTCTCCGCCAGGCTCACTTCATGTGCCTGGCCGCGGACGGCATCGGCACGTGGCTGCAGGCCCCTTCCCCCCACTACGGCGAGCCCGATGCCGACCAGCAGCAGCAGCCCGCCGGTCATGCGGCGTCCGCGGCTCCGCAGCGCCAGCATCAACAAGGTTCCGGCCAGCGCAACGACGGCAAGTGCTTGGCTCAGCCCTCGCGTAGCTTGGGTACCGCTGAACCCCAGAACGACACCTTCGCCCGTGGCATGCCACCACGGTTGTTCACTCGCCACCAGCGCCAAGGCACCACCAATGAACAGGCAGCCGAAGGCCAGGGTCCTGCTCCTCATCGGGCATCGGCTCCGGCCACCGGATGAGAGATCGCCGGCACGACCGCAGCGAAGCTTTCGGCCACGGAAATGGCACGGACCACCGCCGCCGCCTTGTTCTGGGTCTCCTGATCTTCGGCGGGAGGGTGCGAGTCGGCGACGATTCCGCCACCGGCCTGCACGTACGCCACCCCATCGCGCAACAGAGCCGTTCGGATCGCGATCGCGGCGTCGGCGTCACCGGCAAAGTCGAGATAACCCACGACTCCGCCGTAGAGGCCTCGGCGGGAAACCTCGAGCTCGTCGATGATCTCCATGGCACGGACTTTGGGTGCACCGGACAACGTCCCGGCTGGAAAGGCCGCCATGACCACGTCGAGTGCGGTGCAGTCCTCGGCGATCGTGCCGGTGACTGTCGACTCGAGATGCATGATGTGGCTGTAGCGGCGAACCTCCATGAACTCCACCACTTCCACCGTGCCTGGCTCGCAGACTCGCCCAAGATCATTCCGTCCGAGATCTACCAACATCACATGCTCGGCGCGTTCCTTCGGATCCGCGAGCAGCTCCGCCTCCAAAGCGGCGTCCTCGGCAGGCGTGGCGCCGCGTGGCTTCGAGCCGGCGATCGGATGGGTGACGGCTGTCGCTCCCTTGACGGTGACCAGTGCCTCTGGAGAGGACCCGATGATGTCGAAGCCGTCGAGCCTGAGCAGGTACATGTACGGGCTTGGGTTGGTGAGGCGGAGTACGCGGTAGATGTCGAGCGCGTCGGCCTTGGTGTCGACCTCGAACCGCTGGCTGACGACGATCTGGAACGCCTCGCCGGCCTTGATCTCCTCCACTGCAGAGCTGACGGCCCGTTGGTACGCCTCGGACGTGCGCTGACGCCGGATAGGGAGGGTTGTCTCATCGAAGCCTGCCACCACCACGCCTGCCGGTGTGGGCTGGATCAGCAGCTCCGTCATGGACTGGACCCGCGACACGGCGTCGGCGTACGCCTCGTCAACGCGCTCGTCAGTGTTGTCGAAATTGATGGCATTGGCCACCAGCCACACCTCGCCGCTGTGGTGATCTAAAACGGCGAGGTCTGAGGCCAGCAGGAAGGCAAGCTCGGGAACGCCAAGATCGTCGACACACGAGTCAGGCAGGCGCTCCAACCGTCGTACGGCGTCGTAGCTGATGTAGCCAACCAGCCCTGAGGTGAAGGGTGGCAGGCCGTCTCCATGCGGCGTATGCAACAGACGCAGGGTCTCTGCTACGGCGACCAACGGGTCTCCACCGGCCGGCAGACCGACGGGAGCGTGCCCTCGCCAGATGGCCTGGCCGTGTTGTTCGGTCAACGTTGCAGCAGCTCGGACCCCAACGAAGGAGTAACGAGACCACACGCCCTGCTCAGCCGATTCGAGCAGGTAGGTGCCCGCCTGGTTCCGGGCAAGTTTGCGATAGAGCCCGATGGCCGTTTCGGCGTCGGCGAGCAGCCGGCGGTACACGGGTATCACCCGACGCTCCACAGCCAGCTTGCGGAACTCCTCCAGCGTCGGTGACAGCTCGTTCACTGCTCCGCTTTCACGGTTTGCGGAACGACCACGGCCGGCAGTAGACGCGCGTCGAAGCAGGTCCGATCGCCGGTATGACAGGCAACGCCCTCCTGATGAACCTTTACCAGCACTGTGTCGCCATCGCAGTCCAGTCGCACCTCCCGGACCCATTGCCGGTGACCACTGGTCTCACCCTTGACCCAGTACTCGCCCCGACTGCGGGAGAAGAATGTGGAGCGGCCCGTGGTCAAGGTCTTGTGCAGGGCCAGGTCGTTCATCCACCCCACCATCAAGACCTCTCCGGTGCGGTAGTCCTGGATGACGGCGGTGACTAGTCCGGCGGTATCGCGCTTGAGCAGCGCGGCGATCTCCGGATCAAGCGTGCTGCCGGCAACGGTCGGCGCTGGGTCGGTCACCCACCTATTGTCCCAACACGATTTCCGCTGAGCTGCAGCCTTCCGACCTGTGGGTGCCCTTCCGACCTGTGCTGCACTGTCAAGGCTCGCCCGGGTGGGTGGTGCACCGTGGCCCTGGCAGACCGCGACGTGCAGAGGGCACCTGACGGTGGCGCTACGATGGTCGCTCGTGACGTTTGCCAGGTCCGAACGGGCTGAGCTGTGCGACCTGCTCGACGAGGTCGGCCCGCACGCGCCCACACTGTGCGAGGGCTGGGACACGCACGACCTCGCCACGCATCTGTGGGTTCGCGAAACTGATCCGATCGGGGCCAGCGGCATCGTCGCAAAACCGCTGTCCAACTTGTACGAGCGCCGGATGGCGGAAATCAAACAGCGGTGGGAATTCTCTGAACTTGTCGACCGGGTTCGCAGGGGTCCGGCGCGCTTCTCAATATTCGCGATTCCAGGCGTTGACGAGGGGGCAAACACTACCGAATTCTTCATCCACCACGAGGACGTCCGGCGAGCCGGGGATTCGCCGCAGACTTCCCGGCAGCTCGGCGACGATGTGGAGGAGTGGATGTGGCGCCGGTTGAAGCTGCTGGGTCGAGCGTGGTTCCGCCGGGTCCAGGTTGGTGTCGTGCTCGAACGCCTCGGTTCCGCTGACGCAGACGGCGCGCCAGAGGCAATTCGGGCAGTGAGTGGCGCCTCGACCGTCACCCTCGTCGGTACCCCAAGCGAGCTGATGTTGTACGCCCACGGCAGAACTAGCGTGGCCGAGATCAAACTGGTCGGCGAGCCCGAGGCGATCGACATCTTGAACTCAGCTGACCTGCGCACGTGAGACCTGTTGTGGGGGCAGGCGAAACTGTGGAGGTGATTGCAAGACCGACGCCGGCGAGGCGTCGGCTGCGTCAGTTGTACTCAGCGATTGCCTGTGGTGCGCTTCTTGTGGTCAGCGCGTGCACCAACGCGGCCAATGAACCCAACCCTGAGA
>DATEWO010000297.1:0-15945 GCA_035257925.1 Propionibacteriaceae bacterium
CGCTCGAGCTCCTCTGGCGGCATCATGTAGCTCCCGCAGGCCACCATCAAGCCAGAGGCATCGAGGTGGAGATAGTGGACTGAACCGGGCAGGCCGTGGACAGCCCCATGCATGGTCTTGTACGGCGACTTGTCGGCGGAGAAGCGCACATCCCGGTTCATTCGGAAGACCTTGAACGGTTGGTACTCCTCGGGAAGGGAGTCCAGCAAGGCGGCCATCGGCTCGCGCACCTCGCGTTCGAACACATCTTTGTGAGCCAGCCAGAACTCTCTGGTGTTCTGGTCCTCGAGGTCCTCGAAGAACTGGGTTGCCGCCGGGCGGAAGCCGCTAACGCGTGTTGATGTTGTCATGATCACTCTCAGACTCCTCTAACTCGGTGAAGATCGTCAGTTGCACGTCGGCCGGACCCTGCAGTCGTGCGTTGAGCGAGCGCCAGGGCGTCACGGTGGGAGGCGCGATGAGCTCGGCGCCGGCAGCAGCCAGCCGATCGGTGGTGCCTGTTGAGTCGTCGACCTCGAAAGCCAGCCGATACTTCCCGCTCACTCCGGTCCGGCCAACCTCCACCTTGTCGATCAAGTCGATCTGCGGTCCGTTGCACAGCTCAAGCGTCGCCCGACCGGCGCCCAAGATCATCACCTGCGCACCATTCGCACCGTCGTAGGTTTCTTCGACGACGAGTCCCAGTTCATCGCGATAGAAGCGCACCGCAGCGTCATAGTCGTCGACTGCCACGACCAAACGCATCTGACGCACGGCGACAGCATCGCGGGAAGGGGGCGGCGCGTACCCCGGCTCGCGTTTCTTGATCGCTCGGATGACGGCGTAGGTGCCAGGCAGCAAGATCACCTCTACCATCACCTTGTAGAAGTAACCTGCGACGGCGTAGCTGATCAGTCCGCCCCAGGTCGGAAATACCCCGACGAAGGCGATGAAGCAGAACAACATCGTGTCGGCGAATTCCCCTACCACGGTTGAGCCGATGAGCCGTGCCCACAGATGACGTTCCTTTGTCCGCTCCTTGATCTTGACCACGACATAGGCATTGAGAAACTGACCGACCAGGTAGCCGGCCAAGCTGGCGAGCACGATCCGCGGCACAAATCCCAGCACCGCCAAGAACGCTTCCTGGTTCTCATATCCGGGCCCAGGCGGCGCCGCACCAACCGCCAGGAAAGTGAGGGAGGCGAGAGCGCCCAGGGCGAAACCAACCCAGATTGCCCGCTTCGCCTGTCGGAGCCCATACACCTCCGCCAGTACGTCGCCGACAATGTAGGTCAGCGGGAAGAGAATCGCGCCGCCGTCGGTGAAGATTCCGCCGCCGAGGAAATCCGGCAGCCCATCGACGACGGTGATGGTCTTCGTGGCCGCAATGTTGGAGATCAGCAGTAGCCCGCAGAAGACAGCCACCAGCACGGCGTACGTGGCGCTCGGGGCGGTCGCGAACGACGCGGTGGAGGCAGCCTCCCGCGGCTGAGTCGCGTGGAGGGTGGTCACGCCGAGCGATCCTACGGCTGCAACGATGAGCGCCGACCCCTGGCTTCGCCAGCGATCGGAGACTGCTCGTGGCAGGCTGACCACATGAGCGAGTACCCGAACGAGATTCCTGACGAGTCCGAGCAGCTGGACCAGCTCGAGCCACAGCGATCCTTGGTCGATCGCGGCGTGGACGACGTGCTTGACGAGGGTTACTCCCCGCCTGAGCGCTACTCTCCGCTGATCCGGGAAGGGGAGCACGAGACCCTCGACGAGCGACTCGAAGAGGAGATTCCCGAGCCCGACCCGTACGCCGCGGATGACGAGAATGAGATTCTCGACGACGGTGAGGTCGGCGAAGAGCGGGCCGGGCGTCTGGTCGACCCGAACGAGGGCATCGGTCCGGATCTGGAGTCCGATCTGGTCGGTTCCGACGTCGGGATCGACGGTGCGGCAGCCAGCGCTGAGGAGGCTGCCGTCCACATCATCAGCGACAACGAGCTTCCGCTGTAATCGCAATGCCCGCACAGCGAGGTGCCGACCCGCTGTATCCACCGACCGAGCCGTACGCCAGTGGGATGTTGGAGGTCGGCGACGGCCAACAGATCTATTGGGAGGAGTGCGGGAACCCGGCAGGCAAGCCAGCAGTCTTCCTGCACGGTGGGCCTGGTGGAGGGCTGCACCCTAAGCTTCGTCGACTGTTCGATCCGGCACGGTATCGCGTCGTGCTGTTTGATCAGCGTGGCTGTGGCCGAAGCCGGCCGCACGCCAGCGAACCGGCCGCCGATCTCAGCGCCAACACCACCTGGCACCTGGTTGCAGACATCGAGCGGCTCCGCGAGCATCGCGGCATCGAGCGGTGGCAGGTGTTCGGTGGTTCTTGGGGCAGCGCCCTGGCCCTGGCGTACGCGGAAGAGCACGGTGACCGGGTCAGTGAGCTTGTGTTGCGAGGAATCTTCACACTCCGACGTAGCGAGCTCGACTTCTACTACAACGGTCCCGCCGGGCAGCTGTTTCCCGAGCGCTACGAGATGTTCCTCGCGCCGCTAGGCGGCCGTTCCTTTGCCGGTGACACGATCACCGCCTACCACGACCTGCTGTTCGACCCCGATCCCGCGGTGCATGGGCCGGCCGGTGTGGCCTGGAGCACCTGGGAGGCTGCCACCATCACCCTGGAGCCGGATGAGGGCCTCATTGCCGACTTCAGCGATCCGACTTATGCGCTGGCTTTCGCACGCATCGAGAATCACTATTTCTTTCACGGTGGCTGGTTCACAGAAGGTCAGCTGATCGCGAATGCCGGCCGGCTGTCTGATATCCCGGGGGTCATCGTTCAAGGTCGTTACGACGTCGCAACCCCCGCTGTCACGGCATATGAGTTGCATCAAGTCTGGCCCGACGCCGAATTCAGGATCGTGCCTGTGGCCGGTCACGCGTTCTCAGAGCCCGGGATCCTCGAAGCGCTCATCTCCGCGACCGATCGGTTTGCGCTCCAGTCGGATGCGACCGCCCGCTACGTCTAGCTGCGAGCGTCGGTAATCGCGCGCCCGCCGCACGAAGGAGGAGCGAGCGGAGGCGTTCTTTCCTCTGCGAGCGACGACGACGGCGGCGGATCAAACGCGCGCGATGCGCGAGCAGCTCTCAATTTGGTTTGGGGGTGTCGCGGGCTCTTGACCTAGGATGAGGTGTTGACATTCTCCATCGTTTGCGAGGAACCAACTGAGTAGTTCAGAGTTCACGGCCAGCGCACCTGACGCGTCCGGCGCCCGCCCTCGAGAATCGTCTGCCTTGAATTCTTCGAGAAATGCATCGGGCTCCAGAGCCAATGACAGCGGTTTGGAGGAGTTCCGCCGGGTGACAGTTCCAGCCTCGGTGGAGATGGTGAACATCCTCGGCCCACGTGATGAGTTCCTCCGCATCCTGGAGCGAGAGCTCGAAGCAGGGATTCACGTTCGGGGCAATGAGATCACCTTGACCGGATCTCCGACCGCGGTCGATCTCGCTGTTGAAGTGATCACTGAGTTGGTCACGGTGCTGCGAACGGGTCAGGGACTGACCGCCGACGCGGTAGAGCGGATCTGCACAATGCTCACGGCACGTGAGGATGCCCGGCCTGCAGATGTGCTGACCCACAACATTTTGTCTGCCCGGGGGAAGACCATCCGGCCGAAGACGCTCAATCAGAAGCGTTACGTCGACGCCATCGACAAGCACACCGTGGTTTTCAGCATTGGGCCCGCTGGAACCGGAAAGACTTACCTTGCGATCGCGAAAGCCGTTCAGGCACTCCAGAACAAGCAGGTGAACCGGATCATCCTGACCCGCCCTGCGGTGGAGGCCGGCGAGCATCTGGGTTTTCTCCCTGGCACACTGAGCGACAAGATCGACCCTTACCTGCGCCCGCTCTACGACGCTCTACACGACATGCTCGATCCAGATTCGATCCCGCGGCTGCTCACCGCAGGCACTATCGAAGTTGCGCCGCTGGCCTACATGCGCGGCCGAACCCTGAACGACGCCTTCATCATCTTGGACGAAGCACAGAACACCTCAATGGAACAGATGAAGATGTTCCTCACTCGTCTCGGATTTGGCTCCAAGATGGTGGTCACCGGCGACATAACGCAGGTCGACCTGCCCGGCGGCACGCGTAGCGGCCTGCGGGTGGTGCGGGGCATTCTCGACAAGGTCGACGACATCACGTTCTGCAACCTGACCAATCATGATGTGGTGCGGCACAAGCTCGTCGGCAGGATCGTCGCGGCCTATGACAAGTTCGAGGCGAATCCTGCTGATGCCGTGCGGGTGGATCCGGCTGTACCTGCACCGCCGCTACGCCCGGGTCGCTAGCGATGGCCGTAGTGATCCGGGCCCGATTGGGAGCTCGGATATGAGCATCGACATCAGCAACGAGTCCGGCGTCGAGGTTGACAATGCAGCTTTGATCAGGCTTGCCACGTTTGCTCTCGACCAGCTCAGGATCCATCCCCTGGCGGAGCTCTCGATCTTGCTGGTAGACGAAGGCACGATGAGCGCGTACCACGAGAAATATCTCGGCGAGCCAGGACCCACCGACGTGCTGAGCTTTCCGATGGATGAACTGCGCCCACCCACCGACGGCGAGGAGCCCCCGGTAGGTCTGCTCGGCGACATCGTGCTGTGCCCTGCGGTGGCAGACCGACAGGCACGCGAGAATCGACGCTCTACCGCCGACGAGTCAGAGTATCTGCTGGTGCATGGGTTGCTACACCTGTTGGGATACGACCACGCGGAGCCGGAGGAGCGGGCGGAGATGTTCGGTCTCACGGACAAGATCATCTCGGCGTGGCTTGCGCAGCGTCCGGACCGTCCCAGGGATTCCTCATGACCCAGGCGTACTGGCTCCAGCTCGGCATCGCCTTCCTGCTGATGATCTTCGCGGGCTTGACGGCGGCAGCTGAGGCGGCGCTGTCGTCGTTCTCCAAGGCCCGTGCCAACCGGCTGCTCGAGGAGGGCAGGCCGGGTGCCCGCCGCGTCCGCAAGATCATCGACGACCCACCGCAGTACCTGAACACGGCCCTCTTTCTGCGAAGCATGATTGAGATCTCGGCGATCATTCTGGTTGCCAATGTGATCTTCTCGCTGATTTCAAAGACTTGGCAGGCCGGCGCCGTCACGGCCGGAATCATGATCATTGTTTCCTATATCGCGTGGGGCGTGGCGCCCCGGACCCTTGGCCGTCAACATGCTGACCGGGTGGCTTGCGCGGCCGCGGGACCGATCGTGGCCATTACCACTGTGCTCGGTCCATTTCCCCGCCTGCTGATCTTGATCGGGAACGCGCTCACCCCTGGCAAGGGTTTCAGCGAGGGGCCGTTCGCTACCGAGGCAGAACTGCGTGAGCTGGTCGACCTGGCCGAGGAAAGCGAAGTGATCGAGTCTGGCGAGCGCAAGATGATTCACTCGGTCTTTGACCTGGGCGACACGATTGCCCGCGAGGTGATGGTTCCCCGTACCGACATGGTCTTCATCGAGGAGTACAAAACGCTGCGGCAGGCCGTCTCGCTGGCGCTCCGGTCCGGCTTCAGCCGAATCCCGGTCATCCGCGACGGGATCGACGACGTGGTAGGGGTGCTGTATCTCAAGGATGTGATCAGGCGGATCTACGACAAGCCGGACGCGCAGTCCACAGAACGGGTCGGTCCCATGATGCGCAAGCCGGTCTTCTGCCCGGACTCCAAACCGGTGGACGAGTTGCTGCAGGAGATGCAGGCCAAGCGGGTGCATCTGGTGATCGTGGTCGACGAGTTCGGCGGCACCGCCGGAATGGTCACCATCGAGGACATCCTTGAGGAGATCGTCGGTGAGATCACCGACGAGTACGACGAAGAAAACACCGACATCACGCAACTCGGGGAGGAACGCTACCGCGTATCATCACGGCTCCCGGTGGATGAGCTTGGTGATCTCTTCGGTCTGGAGCTCACCGACGAGGACGTAGAAACGGTCGGCGGGCTCATGGCCAAGCAGCTGAACAAGGTGCCCATCGCTGGCTCCGTCGTCAAATACGACGGTCTGGAGCTGGTGGCCGAGCGGTCGGCCGGGCGCCGGAACAAGATCGGGACGGTGATCGTTACCAAGATCTCCTCAGCGGCATCGGAGGCGGACGCTCGAGCGGAGGCGGCTACCCAAATAGTCTCCGAGCAGGCGCACGCGTCGTGAGTGGTGCTGCTGTCGAGGAGGCCCTCATTCCTGAGGACCCCGAGGATCTGAAGCTCATCACCCTGGCGCGGGCCGCGCTGGCGCGTACCGGAGCGCGTCAGGGTGCTGCTGTCCGCGATACCGATGGGCGCGCGTACGCGGCTGCGAGCGTGCACCTGGAGCATTTGAGGCTTTCAGCCATCGCAGTTGCCGTAGCGATGGCGGCTTCATCCGGTGCGAGCGGCATCGAGGCCGCGGCGCTGCTGAGCGAGCAGCGTCCAAGTGCCGAGGACCTCGAAATCATCCGCGATCTTGCGGGTAACGCTGTGACGGTCTGGTGGGCCGATGGTCGCGGCACGGTTCAGTCAATGATCGAGCTCTGATGGCGTCGCCGACTCAGGCGTGCGTTTTCCATCACAACCGTCGAAACGGACGGCTGGTGGGTGCTGGGGGGTGCGTTTCCCATCACAACCGTCGAAACGTCCAGAGGAAACGACAGTGACGGCCGCCTCGGACGCGACGCGCTTCCGCTCCGGCTTCGCATCGGTTGTCGGCCGGCCAAATGCCGGCAAATCCACCCTGACCAATGCTCTAGTCGGTCACAAGATTGTCATTGCCTCCTCGAAGCCGCAGACCACGCGGCACGCTGTGCGTGGCGTCGTGCACCGGCCGGATGCCCAACTCGTGTTGATCGACACCCCCGGTCTGCACAAGCCGCGAACCCTGTTGGGTGAACGGCTCAATGATGTGGTGCGGGCCACCTGGTCACAGGTTGATGTGGTGGGTGTCTGTCTCCCGGCCAACCAGCGCATCGGTCCCGGCGATCGGTACCTCGTCGGTGAGCTCGCCGCACTGCCGAGGACGCCAAGCCTGGTGGCGATCGCCACGAAATCCGATCTCGCCTCACCTGAGCGAATGGCGGAGCATCTGGCGAGCATCGGAGCGCTGGAGCGCCCGCTCAACATCACCTGGGCTGCCATCATCCCGGTATCGGCGACGCAAACCTTCCAGCTGGATGTGCTGGCTGACGCTCTGGTCAGCCTGCTGCCTGAGGGCCCGCCGCTGTATCCCGACGGTGAGGTCACCGATGAACCGGAGGAGGCACTGGTCGCTGAGCTGATCCGGGAGGCCGCCTTGGAGGGTGTGCACGACGAGCTGCCACATTCGATCACGGTCATGGTGGAGGAAATGGGACTCCGTGACGGCCGACCGGCAAACCAGCCGATGCTCGATATCTACGCCTCCATGATCGTCGAGCGGGACTCACAGAAGGGCATTGTGATCGGTCATCGTGGCAGCCGGTTGCGTGACATCGGCGCCGCAGCGCGGCACCAGATCGAGGCTCTGCTCGGAACCCCGGTCTACCTTGATCTGCGGGTGAAGGTTCTCAAAGAGTGGCAGCGCGACGCCAAGCACCTGAACCGGTTGGGCTTTTAGCTCTTCGTCTGCTTTCGGTTTTTCGGCTGCTTCCTGGGGCGATAGAACCATGCGATCATGAAATCCCAGACCTTGCCTGGCTCAGCTCAACGGTGAGCATTTCGCTCGACCGTGGGCTCGCCGGGAAGCTGCGAGCGCCGGGAATCGCGGATTGAAGGCGCGATGCGCGAGCAGTTCAAGAATAGAGAGGATTCGCCGCCCATGGTCGCTCATCCGCTTGATCCGCTTTCCCCGACCGAGTTTCAGAGCACAGCGGCGATCCTGCGGAGAGACCAAGGTGTCACTGACTCCTGGCGTTTTGCCTCGATCGAGCTCAAGGAGCCGGCGAAAGCTGATGTCAAGGCGTGGCAGTCGGGCGATGCAGTGCCGAGACAGTCGCTATCGGTCCTGTGGAATCGGCAGACCAATCAGACGTACGAGGCAGTGGTCGACCTCGTCGCTGATCGGGTCGACTCCTGGATCCATCGACCGGGCGTTTGTGCCAACTTCACCATCGATGAGTACCACGAGGTTGACGAGGCTTTGCACAAGCATCCAGAGGTGCTCGCTCACCTCGAGGCGCGGGGGATTGCAGACCCTTCGCTGGTGCTCTTTGACGTCTGGACCTACGGCAAGGCGATGATGCCCGAGCAGTGGCGCGACCGGCGACTCGGCTGGTGCGACTTGTGGATGCGGGAGACGCCAGAGGGCAATCCGTACGCGCACCCAGTTTCCGGGCTCAAGATCATCGTTGACATGAACACTCTCGAGGTGCTTGAGATCGAAGATCACCACGACTACGGCCTGCCTGAGGTGGACGGCGAATACGACCCACGGGTGCGCGGCACGCAGCAGCGCACCGATCTCAAGCCGCTGGAGATCAGCCAGCCAGAGGGCGTCTCTTTCAGCGTCGATGGCAACGAGCTGCGGTGGCAGAACTGGTCAATGCGGCTGGGCTTCAACTTCCGCGAAGGTCCGGTGATCTACCAGGTCGCCTTCGACGACCAGGGCACCAAGCGGGACATCGCATATCGGATGTCGTTCGCGGAGATGGTGGTGCCCTACCGGGACCCGGGCTTCGATCACTATCGGCGAACCGCATTCGACATTGGCGAGTGGGGACTCGGTTACATGACCACCTCGCTGGAGCTGGGCTGTGATTGCTTGGGGGAGATTGTCTACGTCGATGCCGTTGTGCCCGATACCCGAGGCGAGCCGATCGAGATCCCGCGGGCCGTCTGCCTCCACGAAGAAGACAGTGCGGTGCTCTGGAAGCACGTTGATGCCGAGACCGGCGCACAGGTACGGCGGATGCGCCGCATGGTCATCTCTGCGCACGTCACGGTGGCCAATTACGAGTACCTGGTCTATTGGCGGTTCTATCAGGACGGAAACATCGAGTGCGAGGTACGCGCCACCGGCTTGATGGTGACAACTCCCATGGAGAACGACGGCGACAGCTCTCCTTATGGCACGACAGTCGACGGACGGACGTACGCCCCGTTCCATCAGCATTTCATTGTCGCCAAACTCGATCTCGACATCGACGGTGCAGACAACACCGTGGTCGAGGTGGATTCAGTGGCCGCCCCGATCGGCGAGGACAACCCGTACGGGCTGGCGATGTCTACGGAGAGCACGACCATCGAGGCTGAAAGCCAGTCGGCTAGGGACTTCAATTGGGCGTCGCAGCGAGTCTGGAAGGTGATCAACCCCAACAAGGTCAACCGGCACGGCAGCAGCACTGCCTACAAGCTGATACCTGGGGCGGCGATCCCCCCGCTGCTGAACTCCTCGTCGCCGGTCTACCAGCGGGCCCCGGTCATTGCTCACCCACTCTGGGTGACCGCATACGACGATGCCGAACGCTGGCCGGCCGGTGACTATCCAACCCAGTCGAGTGAGGACACCGGGATCACTCGCTGGATCACCGACAATGCGTCGCTGGTGGGAACCGATGTGGTGCTGTGGTACGTGTTCGGAATCCACCACATCACGCGGATCGAGGACTGGCCGATCATGCCAGTCGACATCATCTCGTTCTGGCTCAAGCCGTTCGGCTTCTTTGACCAGAACCCCTCCCTCGACGCCCCAAGCAGCATGTCGAGCATGGGCGGCCATAGCCACCCTGAACATACGGGGCGATGATGGGATTTTCGAACACCAAGGGCTGAGAGGTAATGGCATGTCAGACAAAGAGGTCTTGTCGAACATCATCAATGGCGAGGAGAGCCCGGCAGCGTCCGGCGACGTGTTGGACATCATCAATCCCTCCACAGGCGAGGCGTACGCCACCTCGCCCAACTCGGGACCAGAGGACATAGACGCAGCTTTCCAGGCCGCCGCTGCCGCTTTCGAGAGCTACCGATGGACCACGCCTGCCGAGCGTCAGCGCTTCTTACTGAAGCTCGCCGACGTCATCGAGGCCAACGCTGAGGAGCTGGTGCGCATCGAGTGCGAGAACACCGGCAAGCCGTTTTCTGTGACCATGTCGGAGGAGATCGTGCCGATGCTCGATCAGATCCGCTTTTTTGCCGGTGCTGCGCGCGTGCTGGAGGGAAAGTCTGCGGGCGAGTACATGAAGGGATTCACCTCCTACGTACGCCGGGAGCCGCGTGGTCCGATTGGGCAGGTTGCACCCTGGAACTACCCGATGATGATGGCGGTGTGGAAGTTCGCGCCCGCGCTAGCTGCAGGCAACACGGTGGTACTGAAGCCGTCCGACACCACGCCCTCCTCAGCGGTGTGGATGGTGAAGAAGATGCAGGAGATCTTCCCCAAGGGCGTGGCCAACCTCGTCTGTGGAGACCGAGATACGGGTGCCGCCCTGGTATCGCATCCGATCCCGAGGATGGTCTCGATTACCGGCTCTACCCGGGCGGGAATTGCGGTCGCCACAGCCGCGGCCGCTGACGTCAAAGTCGCCCACCTCGAACTGGGCGGCAAGGCCCCGGTCGTGGTATTCGACGATGCCGATCTTCCCTCCACGGTCGAGGGCATCAAGGTAGGCGGCCTGTTCAACGGCGGCCAGGACTGCACGGCGGCGACCCGTGTGCTGTGCCAGTCCGGGATCTACGACGAGTTCGTGGCCGAGCTGGCGAAGTCGGCTGGGGAGTGCCGAACTGGCTATGACCCAAATGACGAGGATCTGTTCTACGGGCCGATCAACAACGCCAATCAGTTGCGCCATGTCTCAGGCCTGGTGGACCGGACTCCTGATCATGCCAGGGTCGTGACCGGCGGCAAGCAGGTTGGCGATCGCGGATACTTCTACGAGCCAACAGTGATCGCTGACGTAAGACAGAGCGACGAGTTGATCACCACCGAGATCTTCGGGCCCGTGATCACGGTGCAACAGTTCCGCGACGAAGACGAGGCGGTAACGCTCGCCAACGATAGTGAATACGCCTTGGCTTCCTCGGTCTGGACATCCAATACCGGCACAGCAGCTCGGATGTCAGCCCGGCTCGACTACGGCTGCGTCTGGGTCAACTGTCATATCCCGCTGCAGGCAGAGATGCCGCACGGCGGCTTCAAGCACTCCGGTTATGGCAAGGATCTTTCCGTCTACGGGCTGGAGGACTACACCCGGATCAAGCACGTCATGCAGTACCACGGATTCGAGGGCTGATCTTCCCAATAACTCACAATTCCAACTCAAGAAGGGGTCGACGAGATGGCAGACAAGGGCTTGAAGAGCAATGTCGTCGGCCTCTTAGGCGGCACCATGCTCGGTATCTCGTCGGTGGCGCCGGCGTACGGCCTGACTATCACGCTTGGCGTACTTGGCACCCTCGTCGGTGCCAAGACACCGGTGGTGATCATTGCCGGCTTCCTGCCGATGTTCTTCGCGGCGTACGCCTATCGCGAGTTCCACGAGTCGGCGCACGCCATGCGCCCGCACGAGCATCTGGTGCGATGACTCGCTACGGCGCGCAGTTCGGCCCCGACTTCACCTTCCTCGGTGTGCCGGAGTGCGACTTGGAGGAGGAGGCTAGCTATGCGGACGCCGATGTTGTGATCTTGGGGGCGCCGTTCGACGGCGGCACCTCCTATCGCGCCGGCACTCGGTTCGGCCCGCAAGCCATCCGGATGACCGACTATCTGCCACACGACGGATCTCGGCCCTCGCTGGCATTGCGGGCCGACGGCTTGCAGGACCTCAAGGTCTACGACGCTGGTGATGTAGAGATGTACTCCGGCGACATCGAAGTCGCTCTCCCAGCGCTCGAGGCGGCCGTGCAGAAGGTGGTTCAGGCGGGGGCGATACCTGTTTCCCTGGGTGGTGATCATTCCATCGCGTACCCCGATGCCAAGGGATGTGCGAACGTGCTCGGCGCGGGCCGGGTATCGATGATTCATTTCGACGCCCACGCCGACACCGGCGACATCGAGTTCGGCTCGCTGTGGGGTCACGGGCAGCCCATGCGCCGGCTGATCGAGTCCGGTGCGCTACGCGGCGACCGGTTCCTGCAGATCGGGCTCCGCGGGTATTGGCCGCCTCCGGAGACTCTGGACTGGATGGCAGCGCAGCAGATGCGCTCCTATGAGATGACCGAGATCGTGCAGCGCGGTCTGCGCGAGTGCCTGACTGAGGCGTTCGCGATCGCGACTGACGATTGCGACGGAGTGTTCCTGTCCGTCGACATCGATGTCTGTGATCCAGGACATGCCCCCGGCACCGGTACCCCGGAACCGGGTGGACTTTCCGCGCGCGAATTGCTGGATGCGGTGCGGAGGATCTGTCTGGAGCTGCCGGTGGTCGGTATGGATGTGGTTGAGGTCAGCCCGCCGTACGACCACGCCGACATCACTGCCGCACTGGCCAATCGAGTGGTGCTGGAGGCGTTGTGCGCCATCGCCCGCAAACGGAAGGACCTCCGCGACGGGACCCGGTGGGACCCGTTGCTTCCGCTGCTGAGCGAGCGGGCGGCACCGGTTCCGGAGGGCACGATGCCGCAGCATCACCACACTCACCTGGGTCACGATCAAGAGAAGTGAAAGGCAATCATGAGCGAGACGTCGCGATGGGAAGCTGATCCGAGTCCCGCATCAGTGGGGACGTCTCCTGGTCCGGACGTTACTGTCGGCACCGATGCTGCCTACGCCCCGCCCGCTGCTCACGGCCTCGGTCGGCCATTGCGGAACATCTCCGAGGTGCGGCACTTCTTCCGCACGAACGAGGTGCCGATCTATTTCGTCGGCGCAACGCCGTTCAACCTTCTCGGCCTGGACCGCTGGGTGCGCAATTTCTGCTACGTCACCTACTACGACGGCTGGGACGGTGCCCACCCGCGGGTGTTCACGCCCAAGCACAAGCCCTACATCGAGTTCGAGTCGGGCGAGGAGATCAACAACTGGCTGCTGGTCAACCCCGAGGTGCGGGCCTACATGTCACGTCCCGCACCACCCGGCCAGCGGCCGAAGATCGCCATGGTGTTCTTCGATGCCGAGACGGAGCGGATCTGTGACGAGCTCGGCTACGACCTCATCCTCCCCGCCGTGGAGCTTCGCGCGCACCTGGACTCAAAGCTCGTCACAACCCGGCTGGGTAACGACGTCGGCGCGCCGAGCGTGCCGAACGTCCTGGTCAGCGTCGAGGACTACCATGAGCTGCTCGGAGCGGCGACGGCTGCCGGCCTCGGCTCGGATCTGGTGGTGCAGACCGCGTACGGCGACTCCGGCAAGACCACTTTCTTCATCGACAGCGAGACCGGCTGGAAGCGGCACAGCCGCGACATCCGCGGCAACGAGGTCAAAGTGATGAAGCGGATCAACAACCGTCCGGTCGCCGTCGAAGCGGTTCTCACCCGCAACGGCACCGTCGTCGGCCCGTTCATGTCAGAGCTGACTGGGCACAAACGGCTTACGCCCTACCGCGGCGGCTGGTGCGGCAACGAGATGTACCCGGGTGTGATGAGCGAAGATCTGCGTCGCAAGGCGGGCGATCTCGTCGGGCGCCTGGGCGACCGCCTCGGCGCCGAGGGCTACCGAGGCTTCTTCGAGGTCGACGTGCTGGTGGACACCGACACCGACGAGGTCTACCTGGGGGAACTCAATCCCCGGATCAGCGGAGCTTCCTCGATCACCAATGTCACCGCGGGCGCGTATGCCGACATTCCGCTATTCGTCTTCCATCTGCTGGAGTACTTCGACGTCGACTTCGAGCTCGACGTCGATGAGATCAACGAGCGATGGAGGGAGCTGGCCGCGGCCGACCAGTGGAGCCAGATGGTCATCAAGGAGACCTCACCTATCGTGCAGCTGATCACCTCAGCTGCGCCCACTGGGCAGTATTCCTACAACGCATCAGGAGCTTTGGTCTACCGCCGGGCGGCACTGGACTGGCACCAGCTCCAGAATGAGTCAGAGGCGTTCTTCCTGCGCATCTACGGCGCTGGGGACTACCGCTGGAAGGGCGCCGACCTGGGCGTGCTGGTCACCAAAGGACGCTTGCAGCGGCGAGTGGAGGATGGGACGGATACGCTGACCATCCGTGCGAAGCATCTCATCGACTCGATCCGCGAGCAGTACGCTGGCCTGCCCTTGGCCGGTGCTGAAGCTCGCGCGGCGCCAGTGGCGACTGCACCCTCAATGGCCAAGTGAGTGATGCAACGGTGATCGGCTCGACCGCGAGCCGTCCGCCATTTCCGGTCACCCTTGACAACTGGCAGACGGCGCCTCAGATCGGCTGGACGTTTTGCCATATCGCGGAGATCTTCCCGACCGCGCCTATCTCGCGGGGAGCTGAGCCGCCGCCGTCGCTGCTACGGCGTATCGAGCCGCTGGCCGACCTGCACTGCCGCGGTGCTGACGGGGAGCGGACCACGGTCGGCACGATCATGAAGGCAACCGATACAGACGGGTGGATGGTGCTTCACGACGGCCAACTCCTCGCTGAGGAATACGCCGGGGCGATGGAGCCCGCCACGCTTCACCTACTGATGTCGGTCAGCAAGTCCATCGTGAGCATCCTGGTCGGTGCACTAGCGGGCGAGGGGGCGTTGAACGTGGACGCACCGGTGACCGCGTACGTTCCGGAGCTGGAGCGAAGCGGTTATCGCGGAGCGACGGTGCGTCACCTGCTTGACATGCGCTCGGGCATCGCTTTCTCCGAGGACTATCTGGACCCAGATTCAGAGGTCCGGTTGCTGGAGCAAGCGGTGGGCTGGGCGCCGCGCCGCTCACCGCACGTGCCGCCCACGCTTCGTGGGTTCTTGCTGACCCTCCGCCAGGGCCTGGAGCACGGTGGTCCATTCGAGTACCGCAGTTGCGAGACCGACATCTTGGGTTGGGTCTGTGAGGCCGCGGCAGGACGACGCTTCGCGGAACTGGCCGGGGAATTGGTCTGGTCTCGGCTGGGCGCCGACTTCGATGCCAACATTGGGATCGATCCCGAGGGCACCGGGATGTTCGACGGCGGGATCTCCGCCGCCCTCTGTGATCTTGCTCGTTTCGGGGCGATGATCGCCCGAGATGGCATCTCCCTGAGCAACCATCAGGTGGTTCCGGAGGCCTGGATCGCAGATAGCTTCGCCGGCGGACCCGATTCCCGGCAGGCCTTCGCCGCCAGCCCGACCGACACCCGGATGCCCGGTGGCATGTATCGCAACCAGTTCTGGTTTCCGTACCCTGATCGGCCGGTCCTGCTGTGCTTAGGCATCCATGGGCAGATGGTCTACGTCAACCGCGCGACCGGTCTAGTGGGAGTCAAGCTGTCGAGCTGGCCCACGCCGCAAGACTCCTGGAAGCTGTTCTCGACAGTGGCCGCCTTCGATGCCATTAGCGCCGAACTAGCACGATAGCCGCGAGCGTCGGGAAATCGCGCGCCGCCGTACGGAGGAGGAATGAGCGGAGGCGTCTTTCCTCTGCGAGCGACGACGACGGCGGCGGATCCCACGCGCGATTGCGCGAGCGGCTCAAATTAAAGGTGCAGCTCGTACATGTTGAAGATCCTGGACAGCCGATAGCCCAGTGCCTCGTTCACATTGATCATGAAGCTGTTGTCGGCGTTGTTCCAGGTCTCGATGATCGTCAACTGCGGTTCCACCTCAGCCAGCCAACGCATCATGTCGATCTTGAGCAGTAGACCGAGCCGGTGGCCACGGTGGTGGCGGGCGACGGCGGTGTCGCCTTGACCGCCGACATGAGGTCGCAACGGATGGGTGAGCACCACCGTGTGCCCGCCGACCTCACCGGTGTCACGATGCCTAGCGATGACTCGGTACACGCGATCCCCACGACCCCGCGCCGCCGTTTCGAGGTCACGCAGACGCTGCAGATCAAACCTTTCGTCCTCAAAAGTCAGATTGCCCATCGGCGCGTCGTTGATAGCTTCAGTCACCTCGACCAGCTCGCCCAGGACCTTGTCAGGAA
>DATEWO010000298.1:0-3520 GCA_035257925.1 Propionibacteriaceae bacterium
GTTGAGAAATCCGACGGCGGAGTCTCCTTCGGCGCCCCGGAGAAGAAGCTGGGCATCAAGGGGTCTCCGACCTGCGAGGTGTACCTGGACCGCGTACGCATCCCGGAGTCCCGGATGATCGGCGCCGAGGGCACCGGCTTCGAGACGGCGATGCATACCCTTGATCACACCCGCGTCACCATCGCGGCGCAGGCGGTGGGCATCGCCCAGGGTGCTCTGGATTACGCGCTCGGTTATGTCAAGGAACGCAAGCAATTCGGCAAGGCGCTTGCGGAGTTCCAGGGTTTGCAGTTCATGCTCGCCGACATGGGCATGAAGTTGGAGGCTGCCCGCCAGCTCAGCTACGCCGCGGCCGCGAAGTCTCAACGAGGAGACGCCGATCTGACCTACTTCGGGGCCGCCGCGAAATGCTTCGCCTCCGATGTGGCGATGGAGATCACCACAGATGCGGTCCAGCTCCTCGGTGGCTACGGCTACACCAAGGACTTCCCAGTTGAGCGGATGATGCGGGACGCGAAGATCACCCAGATCTATGAAGGAACTAACCAGATCCAGCGAATTGTGATGGCCCGCCAGCTCCTGGCTGGATTGCCGCGCTGAGCTAGCGCTTGCATTTTGGCGCCACTGGCGCCAAAATGGCGCCATGACGAGTATCCAGATTAAAGCAGTGCCCGAACGGACCCATGCGGTGTTGCGGAGGCGGGCCGCAGCCGCGCATCAGTCGTTGCAGGAATACCTACTGCAGCACCTCATTGAAGAGGCTGATCGACCAACGCTTGATGAGGTTCTTGAACGCGCAGGTAGCAGATCTGGCGGATCGGTAAGTTTCGACGAGATCAATGGCATCATTCGGGCGGATCGTGATAGTCACTGACGCGGGTGTTCTTGTCGCTGTCTTCGTCGATGACGGGATCTGGGGAGACACTGCGCGAGCCCGGCTGCGAGGTGAAGAGCTGATCGCGCCTGAGTTAGTCGATCTTGAGGTGATATCCGCATTGCGCGGTCTGCTCCGCGTTGGCAAGGTCGATGAACGCCGTGCGCGCGAGGCGCTTGCGGATCTCCGTGACCTCTCGCTTCGCCGGGCATCGCATCGCGAACTTCTGACTCGTTGCTGGGACCTGCGCGACAACCTGACGGCGTATGACGCGAGTTATGTTGCACTGGCCGAGGCGCTCGGGGCAACACTGCTGACGACTGACGCGCGTCTCTCTCGTGCGCCGCAGATCACGTGTGCGGTTGAAGTGTTGTCATGAACCGACCAATCGGGGTGATGTCATACCGTCGGCTTGACATCACCCCGAGTGGCGCCATGCTAGAGGTATGGCCCCAAGAGCTGTGTTCCCGCTGCGCTGGCGTAATGAAAGACTTCGCACTCTCACGGCCGAGGTTGCTTCTCGGCTAGGTATCAGCCAAAACGAGCTGATCGAGCAGGCAATCGAGCACGAGGTGGTCGCTCGTGGGGCGATGTTGAGTGAGGATCTGCGGGCTGCCGCCGATCGGTTGGCCGAGCTCACCCAGGAGCAGTACGAGCTCATGCAAGCCCGTGGTCTGGAGAGCTTCGTCGCGGGAGAAGGTCTCTCAGAGCCACTACAAACCCGATCCATGCAGCCTGCCGCCGCGGTCGATCGAGTCGCCGTCGACCGGCCCCACCTCGCCCGCGACGTCACGACGATCTATCGATCGGCGCGCGCTGGGCTGGCATGACGGCGCCGTCTTGGCACGAGGACGACCCGAAGAATCTCTCCCTCATCCAGCGAAACGCCGCGCAGCTGATCACTGAGCTGCGTACTACTGCAGCTGAGCGAGCCCTGGTGACCTGCGAGGTATTGTGCCGCTGGCATGCGCGGATTTACGCCGGATGTAAGGTGCCGGTCGCTGGCTATGTCGGGCATCTTCGTGGCGATCCAGCCGTTCCGGAGCTCATCGACTACGAGGTCGGTCTCGGCGGTCGGCTGAAGGACGGCAATCTCGAAAAGATGGGCGTCTGGGCGCGGGTGGTGAGTCAGGAGATGACTGCGGTGCTTGCTGGGCTGAACGCGGTCTTCGCGGAGCTGGATGTGCGGCTGCCGGTCGGAAAGCCACCATGGACCCCGGACGAGATACTCCAAGTGATCAGCTTCACATCCCTCGCCCACGGCGAATGCTTGCGGGTTCATCCCTTCGCCAATGGGAACGGCCGCATCGCGAGGCTGCTTGTCGCCTTCATCTGCCTGCGGTACGGCCTGCCCATGTTCCTGCATATCAAGCCGCGGCCGGAAAGTGAGGACTACATCCGGGCCAGCCGGGATTCGATGGGACGACCGCCAGATTTCGTCGGCAATCACACAACCACAACTGCCGTCTTCGCACGCATGCTGGCCGACGTACTCACCGGTGAGCGGGTCTCGTGACCGCAACAGTGGCGCGATGACCATCGAGTTCACTCTGACTGCCTGTGCAAGCACGTTAGCCATCTCAAGACGGAGAACACGTGTCATACGCGTCTCATGACGCCCGGTTAGACGTCCTGAGATGGCTAATGCGTCGTCCTAGAAAGCGCGATTTGCGAGCAGCTCAAGAACGTGACAGACCAGCGCGCCGGGCGGCATCGAGCAGTACCCCGGCGGCGACTTCGAGGCCTTCGATGCGGCCGAGTGAGACGTCTTCGTGCTCGATGTTGACGAGCATGTCGGGATCGATTGCGTGCAAGGCAGCGAGCCAGGTCGACCAGTAGACCGCGTCGTGGCCGCGACCGAGTGCAACGAAGTCCCACGCAGCTTCCTTCGGCCATTCATTGGCCCACTCGTCGCCGCCGAGGTTCGTGCGCGGTTCGTCTGGACCCAGGCGGCGGAACCGGTTGTCGAGCACACCGTAGACAGCGGCGGCCGGATTGATGCGTACGTCCTTCGCGGCCGCATGGAACACCAGCGGGCCGAGGTCTTGGACGACGGCTACCGGGTCCATCCACTGCCAGAACAGGTGCGAGGCGTCAAGCTCGACGCCGATATTGGTCGCGCTAGTGCGCTCAACGAGCTCGCGTATGCCAGCCGGGTTGAAGACCACATTCTGTGGGTGCAGCTCGAGCGCGACCTTTACGTCAAGGTCTCGCGCCTCGCGGTCGATCTCACGCCAGAATTCCTCGGCGACAGTCCACTGATAGTCGAGTACGTCGAGGGCGCCAGAGTTCCACGCGTTCACAATCCAGTTCGGCCGATTGCCGCCCGGCTCTCCAGCCGGCAGGCCCGACATCGTCACGACGCGGTGCTGGCCCAGACGATTCGCGAGCCGAATGCTGCGCCGCACATCCTCGGCGTGCTTCGAACCAATCGCCGGATCGGGATGCAGCGGGTTGCCATTGCAGTTCAGGCCTGCGATCTCCACGCCTGTGCCTTCGAACAGTCCGAGGAAGTCGTCTCGGGCGGCGTCGGAGGAGAGGATGTCGTCGAAGGTGGGAATGTGCACTGGCGGCAGGAAGCCTCCCGAGTTGAGCTCGATGCCGGTCAGGCCGAGCTTGGCGATCACCTCGATTGCCTCCGGCAGT
>DATEWO010000299.1:0-5448 GCA_035257925.1 Propionibacteriaceae bacterium
GTCCAACTCGCCGCAGTGCTCCAATCGCATGGCGGCACCACTCCAGGAAGCCGCTCTGGCCAGCTCAGACCTAGCGCGATCGGGAGCTTCATATCGGGCGGCGAGCACTGTGCGAGCGTAGACCCGTCGATGAACTGCACCATGGAATGCACAATCGACTGAGGGTGGACGACGACATCAATTCGGTCCAGGTCGACCCCGTACAGCAGGTGGGCCTCCAGCAACTCCAGACCCTTGTTCACCAGCGTCGCAGAGTTGGTCGTGATCACCCGACCCATGTTCCAGGTCGGGTGAGCTAGTGCCTGATTCGGTGTGACGTCATGCATCTGTTCGCGGCTGAGCCCACGGAACGGTCCGCCACTTGCGGTGAGGATCAGCCGATCGACCTCCGATGCCGCGCCGCCCCGGAGACATTGGGCGAGGGCCGAGTGTTCGGAGTCGACAGCAACAATCTGACCCGGCTTCGCGGCCTGGGTGACCAGCGAGCCGCCGACCACCAGCGACTCCTTGTTGGCCAGAGCGAGGATCCGTCCAGCTTCCAGAGCAGCCAGCGTTGCTGACAACCCGGTAGAGCCCGTGATCCCGTTGAGCACGACATCGCACGGCATTGCCGCCAACTCGGCTGCCGCTTCTGGCCCTGCGACGATGCGCGGTAGCTGCACCTCCCCCTGCGCCCAGCCGCGCCGGCTGGCTTCGGCGTAAAGCGCAAGTTGGAGGTCCTGGACGGTTGTCGGTCGACTGACCGCCACCACCTGCGCTCCGGTATCGAGCGCTTGTTGAGCCAGCAGCGGGATCTGCGAGCCCTCGGCGGCCAGGCCTACCACCCGAAACTGATCGGTGTGGTCGGCGACTACCTCCAGGGACTGCGTCCCGATCGAGCCGGTGCTGCCCAAGATCACTACGTCACGCACGGAGCCAAGTGTCGCAGGTCGCAGCCAGTTGCTCAGCCGCGCGCGTCCCACCAATCCAGGACACGCAGCACTCGTACGGTGTTCCACCGGCTCGGACCCGGTTCCTCCATCCGAAACCAGGTACGGCCGGGATACCCGGCGTACGTCGACCACCGTCCGTCCGCTCGACGGGCACGCCGAACGACTGCGACCGCGTCGGCCAGCCGTTCGTCCTGGTCAGCGCCTGCTTGGGCGAAGTGCTCAAGCCCGCGCAGAATGTCGAAGTGCCACTGGGGCAGCTGGGGGAAGCGCGTACTGCCACGGATTGCCACCTGGCCGGTGCGATGAGACTTGTACAGCTGATGCCGCAGGAAAAACTCCCGTCCTCGTGCTTGTGCCTCTTCAGTGGCCGCTCGGCCTCCAGCTCGCTGATAGGCATCGAGCGCCTCAAGCGCCAGGATGCTGGTGTGGAAAGAGCTGTGCTTGCCTCGATCACCGCGTGCCGCGCAGTTCCAGCCGCCGTCGTCGAGCTGTTGGCCGAGCAGGTAGCCGACTACATCGTCAAGACACTCGGCGTCATATCCGTGAGCAGCAGTGAGCCGCACCAGGATCGAGACGATGCAGGTCTCTGGACCGCGCCAGCGGCTCTGCCACTCCCAAAGGCGTTCACATCCGGCCAAGGCCGCAGGGTTTCGTGGCAGCAGTCCAAGCCAGACCAGATGAAGGAGCGTGTACGTCGTAGACGTCCACTTGGGTGAATAGTCTCCGCCGTCCCAGCGCCCGTCGGGGTCTTGCAGCGAGATCAGCTTGGCGCCCCACCCCTCCGTTGCGACTCTGGCTCGCTCGGCAGCTACCTTCGACGAAGGACTGCCGAGGAGGTCTCGGTGCACGCGCCAGCGGATTGACGGGTCACCCTCTAGCAGCCAAACCACCAACTCGTCGTCTACTCCAGTCATCCACACCATGATCACATCTCATGCGGATCTCCAGTGGTGGCTCGATGACCCTGACAGAATCCCCACATCATGAGAAGCCAGTTGGCAATGCCGTGACTCGACGCCTGATCGAGATCGAGAGCCTCGCCGATTTCGATGCCCACATCAGCGAGACGCGCCGACTCAACGGATGGTTCGTGCAGTCGGTCGATCTGACCGAACGAGCCGACGTGCTGGCCGAAGTCGATCCACGCGGAGCGGTCTTTCTCGGCTGCTTGTTCACTCCGACCGTCGAGGGCTATCTGCGCAGGTCGGGCGCGCTGCTCTTTCCACGGCTACCCGATCTGCCCTTCGACCCGTACCGCGCGCAGCCGTACGACGCCGTTGAGCTTTACGGCACTGGCGACTACGCATCCAGTCTGGACGCGGTGGTGTACGGCTGGTCCCATGCTCAACCCATCGGGTCGCTGGCAGCCGAGCTGAGTACTACTCTTCATGATCACTCCATAACCGATGCGCTCGATGATGTGACATCAGACCTGGAGCCGTGCACCATCGTTGGGATCATGGGCGGTCATGCCGTCCCACGCGGCGACGACACCTACCGCGCAGCGGCCGAACTCGGAGCGATCCTCACCACTGCGGGCCGTACGGTGCTCACCGGCGGCGGCCCGGGAGCGATGGAGGCAGCCAATCTCGGAGCGTATTTGAGTCCCTGGCCAGGATCACTGGACGAGGCATTGACGATCATGAAGCCGAGCCCGGCGTACCGACCTAGCATCGATGCTTGGGCGCACTGCGCGTTCCGGATACGGGCCCAGTGGCCCATCGCCGGCGCAGGCCGCAGCCTCAGCATCCCGACCTGGTTCTACGGCCACGAGCCGACCAACGTCTTCGCTACCGAGATCGCCAAGTACTTCTCCAACGCGCTGCGGGAGAACACTCTGCTGAATCGCTGCCGGGGCGGCGTCGTCTATCTTCCGGGGCGGGCAGGCACCGTGCAGGAGATCTTCCAGGCCGCAACGGAGAACTTCTACGCCGCCGATGCCAGCCTTATCGCTCCGTTGATCTTGGTGGGCCGTCAGCACTGGACCGATACCTACCCTGCTTGGCCATTGCTGCAACGGCTCGGTGACGGGCGACCGATGGGCGAGTTGATCTACTGCGTCGACGACGTCTACGAGGCCACCACCCTGCTCACCGCCCAGAGCCGCCCACGTTGATAGGAATCTGCCAGGTTCCGCCCAGGTGATTGCCAGGAAGCGCACTCAAACTTGCTCCGCTACACCGATGACGGTGGCGAAACCGACAACAAGGAGCAATAAACCGTGCCCGCTTCGACGAAGACCGCAGTCGCAATAGCCTCCGGAGTGCTGGCACTTGGTGCCGGAATCGGCGTTATGTCTGCAAGCTACGCATCCGCAGACATAACACCGACACCGAGTCCGACGAGCGCGCCCAGCACGCTCACCCCCAGTGCTCCGACGCCCAGCAGTCCCCCGCCCGGGACCGAGCAACCTGGCTGGCCGAGCAGTCCTGATCAGGCTGAGCAGGAGGCGGCACTGATCAAGGTTCTGTCGGAGATGTTCGGCGTCGACGAGGCCGAGGTCAAGGCTGCCCTCGACGAGATGCGTGCGGCCTACGAGGCGGCGGGTGGTCCGGCTGCGGTGGACGGGTATCTGGACGAAGCGGTCCGGTCGGGCATCTTGACTCAAGAAGAGGCGGATATGATCCGCCAGGCGGTTGAGCAGGGCATGAGCAACTCGGGTCCCAGGTAAGGGACGCAGCTACTCCTCACCGTTGCTCATGATCTTGGCAAGCTCCGCTGTCCGCTGGTTACTGAAGATGTCTTCCAACATCACCGGTTCGCCATCAGGCCCGGTGAGCGGGACTCGCCAGTTCGGATATTCGTCGATGGTTCCCGGCTGGTTCTGCAACTGACGCTCGCCAACGGCGTCTGCGAGGGAGAGACAGCGCAGCCGTGACGGGGTCAAAGTCAGATAGCGGTGTAGGGCTGCGACGGTTGCCTCGATCCCGGCGTCTGGTTGCATCACTCCCCGAGCTCGAAGGGTATTCAGCCAGGCTTCCCGGTCTGCTTCCTCGGCCTCAAGTTCTTCGTCCAGCGAGCGAGTCAGAATGCCAAGCTGATCACGAAGCCTGACATGGTCACCGGCTAGATAGCCAGCAGTGGGTGGCAGATCGTGGGTGGTGACCGAGGCCAGACAGTACTCGCGCCACTTCTCAGGCGGCAGCGGCGCACCGTCCCCATCCCAGTCGAACTCGAACCACAAGATCGAGGTTCCCAGGATGCCGCGTTCCCGAAGGTAGTCGCGCACCCAAGGCTCCACGGTGCCGAGATCTTCACCAACCACTACCGCGCCCGCCCGATGAGCCTCGAGCGCGAGAATGCCGATCATGGCCTCGTGGTCGTAACGGACGTAAGTGCCCTGCTTGGGCCCCATACCTTGGGGAATCCACCAAAGTCGGAACAGGCCGATCACATGATCAACACGCAGGCCGCCGGCATGTCGCAAGATCGTCGACACCGTTTCTCGAAAGGGCGCGTACGCCGTAGCGGCGAGGCGATCAGGCCGCCATGGTGGCTGATTCCAGTTCTGCCCCTGCTGGTTGAACGGATCCGGCGGGCAGCCGACCGAGACGCCCCTTGCGTAACTATCTTGCAGACTCCAGGCATCCGCGCCACGAGTACTCACGCCTACGGGAAGATCGTGCATCACCCCGAGCGCCATGCCGGCCCGTACAGCCGCTTGCTGGGTGCCAGCCAGCTGCTCCTCCATCAGCCACTGCAGCCAGCAATGGAAGTCGATCTTGGCAGCATGAGTAGCGGCGAAGTCGACAACAGCTGGGGATGCCGGGTCCTGCAGCTCGGCTGGCCAATCGTGGAAGCTGCGGGCGTGTTCCTCGCAGAGCGCCGCCCAGGTTGCGAAGCTCTCCAGGCCACGTCCCTCACGGCGGCGATATGCCACAAAGGAAGTCTCGCGTCCCGGGGTACGGGCTATCGAATAGATGATCTTGAGGGCCCGGCGCTTGGCATCCCAAGCTCGATTCCGGTCAATCTGACTCAACTGGCCAGTCTCATCCAGGAGTCTAATTCTGATCTTGTGAATCTCCTCTCGCTGCGCCGCGGAGGCCATGGCGTACTCCGGAATGCGTTCGAGTCGCAGATAGAGAGGGTTGGCAAAGCGGCGGCTGCTGGGTAGGTATGGGGACGGCTCTATCGGCGGCACCGGCTCGGCCGCGTGCAGCGGGTTGATGAGCACAAAATCCGCCTGGTGCTCGGCGGCAGACCAGACGGCCAAATCTTCCAGATCAGTCAGGTCGCCGATCCCCCAGGACTGCTGGGAGCGCACGCTGTAGAGCTGGGTCGTCAATCCCCAGGCGCGGCGCTGGCCCATCCTCTCCGGAAAGCCCAGCCACACCGGCGTAATGATCAACGGCATCGATGATTCGAGCCCCCCGCTGACCGCCTTCAGGGTGTGATAGCCGAGGGGCAAATCGGCCGGAATCTCGAATGACGCCTCACCGACCCAGCCATCCTCGATCTCGCGTGGCGGCGTCCAGTTCTCCAGCTGTCGCAGCTCATGACGAGTCTCGCCGGTTTC
>DATEWO010000300.1:0-4291 GCA_035257925.1 Propionibacteriaceae bacterium
CGGCCGCCGATCTGCGTGAGCTGCTGCCCGGCGAGAAGGGGTCCAAGTAGTCGAATGAAGCTGGCTGGACAGCCCGCCGTAGGTGCGCTGAGCACTTCGACAAGCTCAGGACGGCACATGTCGAAGCGTGCTTCTTGTGCCCTTCGACAAGCTCAGGGCACATCCGTCGTATCATCACCGGTGTCCTGGGCCGGATGACCTCATCATGTGAGGTCACAGAGGAGGTAGCGTGAAAATCCGACTCGAGCGTGACGTCTTGGCTGAGGCCGTGCAATGGGCGGCGCGCAGCCTGCCGTTACGCCCGAGCGTGCCGATCCTGGCCGGTCTGCTGGTACGTGCCGACGCCGAGGGTGTCACCTTTTCGAGTTTCGACTACGAGACTTCGGCTCAGATCCATGTCACAGCCGCGGTCGCCGACGAAGGTCTTGCGCTGGTTTCTGGCCGGTTGCTCGCTGATATCTCTCGCAGCCTGCCGCCGAAGCCAGTCGATATCGCCTCCGACGAAACCCGAATGGAGCTGATCTGCGGCAGTGCCCGATTCACACTGCAGACCCTTCCGGTTGCGGATTACCCGTCCTTGCCCAAGATGCCCGAGGCCACGGGGACTGTGCCCAGCGCCGCGTTTGCCCAAGCTGTTTCCCAGGTCGTCGTCGCCGCTGGTCGGGATGAACTGCTGCCGGTTTTCACCGGCGTACGGGTGGAGATCGATGGGGACACCATCTCGCTGCTCGCCACAGACCGCTATCGGATGGCGCTGCGGGAACTGACCTGGAATCCGAGCTCAACCCAGATTTCGGCGACGGCACTGGTTCCGGCGCGGGTGCTGAATGACACCGCACGTTCCATGACCGCCGGGGAAGAAGTGACGCTGAGCCTGTCCGATGGCGGTGCCGGCGACGGGATCATCGGCTTCGAAGGTCACGGCCCGGCGGGGCAACGTCAGACCACCACCCGGCTCTTGGACGGTGAATTTCCCAAGGTCCGCCACATCATGAACACAGCCGCATTGATGAACGTCCGGGTGAACACCACCGAGACGATTGCGGCCGCCAAGCGCGTCGCCCTGGTCGCCGAGCGCAACACCTCCCTTCGGATGCTGGTCGGCGAGGGTTTCGTCACCTTGGAAGCTGCGACCGGCGACCAAGCTCAGGCATCGGAAGCCATCGAGGCAACCATCGACCAACCCGGAGGTGGTGATCCAGCGGTCACTGCGGCCGGTTTCAATCCGACCTACCTGCTCGATGGGCTCGGGGCCTTCGACACCCCGTATGTGAACTTTGCCTTCACCGCGCCGAGCAAACCCTGCCAGCTCACTGGTCTGGAGAGCCTCGATGGCGATCCCATCACGGACTATCGCCACGTGATCATGCTTATGCGCTTGCCGACGTAGGGCATATTTCCAGCGCCCTGATCGCGGATGCTGCGTGTCTGGATTGAGGACCTATCACGCTGAGGCACGGCTCTGTTATGTTGACGAAACCATCGAGGATGAGGGGTTTCCATGCAGCTGGGAATGGTCGGTCTGGGCCGGATGGGTGCCAACATCGTTCGCCGTTTGATGCGTGACGGGCACGAATGTGTCGTCTTTGACGTGAATCCCGAATCCGTCAGACAACTTGAGGGTGAGGGAGCGACCGGCGGTTTCACACTGGAGGAGTTTGTCAACAAGCTCGAGCGACCGCGCGCGGTCTGGGTGATGATCCCCGCGGGTCTCACCGGGCAGATCGTCGACGAGCTGGCCGGGTTGCTCGAGCAAGGCGACATCATCATTGACGGCGGCAACTCCAATTACCGCGACGATGTCCGGCGCGCCAAGAAGCTCAAGGAGCAGGGCCTGCACTACATGGATATCGGCACCAGTGGTGGCGTCTTCGGTCTGGAGCGCGGCTACTGCCTGATGGTGGGCGGTGACGAGGAAGCGGTCAAGATCGTCGATCCGATCCTGAAGACCATCGCTCCCGGTGTCGGTGACATCCAACGCACGCCTGGGCGTACTGGTGAGCTGGCGCCCGAGGAGCAGGGCTATCTGCACTGCGGATCGTCAGGTGCGGGCCACTTCGTCAAGATGGTGCACAACGGCATCGAGTACGGCATCATGGCCGCCTTTGCCGAGGGCCTCAATATCCTGCACCGCGCTGACGTAGGCATCGAGGCCGGTGAGCACTCGGCCGAGGTGGCGCCGATGGAGGAGCCGGAGTTTTATCAGTTCCAGATCGATACTGCCAAGGTTGCCGAGCTGTGGCGGCGCGGATCGGTGATTTCCTCCTGGCTGCTGGACCTGACGGCGGCCGCGTTGCAAGCGAACCCGAATTTGGACGGCCTCGCCGGGCGCGTGTCGGATTCCGGCGAGGGCCGTTGGACGGTGAAGGCCGCTGTCGACATCGGAGTCCCGGCTCCGGTGCTCGCGGCTTCGCTCTTCGAGCGTTTCGCGTCCCGCGATGAGGACAAATTTGCCAATCAGGTGCTCTCGGCGATGCGGCAACAGTTTGGCGGCCACCAGGAGCTTCCCGCCGGATCCCAGCTCGAGGCGGGCGGAGAAAAGGCGGACAAGGTCGGCGCCCCAAGCAGCTAGGCGCCGATCGTCGTACGCAGCTGGTCGAGCATCTTCTGCTCGCCTTCACTCACCTGTGTTGCGCCGAAGCCCAGGAAGCCGCCTTCCTTCGCGGCATCCGCAGCGCCTTGCGCGCTCGCGAGCAGCCATTGCTTGTAGGCAGCTGATTCCTCGGCGGTCGCCTTGGAGTTCACCAGGTCAGCCGCCGCACGGACTTCATCGAGGATCTGTTGGGGTGCCTGCGGCTTGAAGTCGCTCAGCGGATTCTGCCTCTGTTGCGTCATCGACTGGATGTCCAAGGCGATCTCGGCGATCAACTGCTCACGACTGGGAGGATTCGTCGCCGACTTCACCGTTCCCATCGACTCTTTGGCTAGCTCTATTGGACCGCCAGGATCGGCCATGGAGATCGCCAGCCCAGCCACGAACGGCGCCCGCCGAACCCGGGTCCATTCCTCGTCGGTGAAGTCACTCTTTGTTGTCATGACATCTGCTCCTCGTGTTAGTCGTCGCCGCCAGTTAGCTTGGCATGTCGTTGCGCCACATGCTCACACCGGGCTTCCGGCGAGTCCTTGTGGGACGGACGGACGGATAGGCTTCCGAAGGCGCGATCAACAGCGAACGAAGCGAGCCGAAATGTTTGTCGACCACCTGCAGTTGACCGATTTCCGGTCCTACGAGTCGGTCGACCTAGCCCTTGAATCAGGAGTGACCACCTTCGTCGGTGCGAACGGGCAGGGCAAGACCAATCTGGTCGAGGCGATCGAGTACCTCTCCACAATGAATTCGCATCGGGTGGCTTCCGAGGTGCCTTTGGTGCGGTCAGGTGCTGCGCGTGCCGTGGTTCGGGCCACGGTGCAAGCTGGTCTCGACGACCCGCGGCAGCTGACGCTGGAGCTGGAGATCAACCCTGGGAAGGCCAATCGCGCCAGGCTAAACCGTTCTCCGCTGCGCCACGCCCGCGAAATCATCGGAGTCGTTCGCACGGTGGTGTTCTCGCCGGTGGACATCGCGATCGTCAAAGGGGATCCCAGTGAACGGCGGCGCTTCATCGATGACCTCATCGTTGCGCGCTGGCCGCGCATGGCCGGCGTACGGGCGGACTACGAGCGGGTACTGCGGCAGCGCAACACGCTGCTGAAATCCCTCAGCGGACGGCTGCGGGGTGGTCCACCACCGGCCGACGCCGAAGCAACGCTGGACGTATGGGACACCCACCTGGCACGGACCGGCGGTGAACTGCTCGAGGCGCGACTGACCACGCTCGCCGACCTGGCGCCGCATGTCAGCAAGGCGTACGCCGATATTGCGCCGACCAACAACGACGCCGCGGCTGAGTACCGGGCATCGGTGGACCTGGAGTTCCCGCAGCAGGCCGAGGACGGATCCGTGCATGGTGCGCTGCGAGCAAATCTCAGCGCTGCGCTGGCGGCTGGGATGGCTGAGCGGCGGGCCGAGGAGATCCAGCGCGGAGTCTCACTAGTGGGGCCACATCGTGATGACATTGCGCTTTCCTTGGGGATGCTGCCGGCCAAGGGTTACGCCAGTCATGGTGAGTCGTGGTCCTTCGCACTTGCCCTCCGGCTTGGCAGCTTTCATCTGCTGCGAGCCGATGGGGTAGAGCCAGTGCTGGTGCTCGACGACGTGTTCGCGGAGCTGGATTCCGTGCGGCGTGAGCGACTGGCGTCCGGAGTGCGGGGCGCTGAGCAGGTCCTGGTCACCGCCGCGGTCGGGGCCGAT
>DATEWO010000301.1:0-4569 GCA_035257925.1 Propionibacteriaceae bacterium
AAGCCGAGACAACAGCACTGGCCGCCGAGCTCATGGCGTCGGAATCCTGAGCAAGGAGATCGAGCCTCGCGGCGCACGACCTCCCGCAGCATCTGGGCGCCACTTCTGGCTAGAGGCCAGGTAAATGCCCTGGTTTCGCAAACACTCACCACAACTTCTGCGACGAATCTGAGCGATTTGTCTCCGACGGTGATGCGTTTTCAGGGCTGCCCGAGGCAGAGATCGGATGATGAAGGTCACTCCGGCACTATGCAACTGAAGCTGAATCTGACACCTCTGTTGGGTATCTCGAACCGCCCACCGCTACCGACGATCGCGGTGCCGTCGAGATGTGCTTCCTCAGGTACCGCACCATGCAGGACCAGGACGAAACGCTCCCGGGCGAATTCCGGATAGCCCTCACCACTCACGTCGGCGCTGAGCGTCAGCTCGGCGCCGGCCCGGGTAAGAGCGAAGGTAGTTCGATATCGAGCACCCGCGAGTGCGGCGAAGGTCAGCCCGTCGTCCTCTTGCAGCATCGACTGATACACACCATCTGAAGCAGGCACGAACAGATGCAGCTCCACCACGACGGGCTGATAGCCGGTGGTGGAATCCGGTGCCTCCGACCACATCGGAATCACTGCTCCGCCACGCGCGAAGATAGGGATCCGGTCCAGCGGTGTGGCAACTACCAGGAATTGCCTCCCTCGGACAAGCTCGCCGGTGTGCCAGTCGTACCAGTCACCCGTGGGTAGGTAGACCTGGCGGGCGGTGCTTCCCGGTCCGACCACTGGTGCGACCAGCAGATCGGTTCCTAGCAGGTACTGATCATCGATGTCACGGACCGTCGCGTCGTATTGATAGTCAAAGACCAGCGGCCGCTGCACCGGTTCGCCGCTGTCCGAGGCCTTGAGGAAGCAGGCGTACAGGTAGGGCAGCAAGCGATAGCGAAGCTTGATCGCGGTGCGGACGTGATCTTGAATGACATCACCGAACGCCCAGGCGTACTGGTCGACGTTGCCGATCTCGGAGTGGTTTCGACAGAACGGAGTCAATGTGCCGTACTGCATCCAACGCAGGAAGAGCTCCGCATTCGAATTGCCCTGAAAGCCGCCGATGTCGGCTCCTACGAACGACTGCCCTGAGATTCCGAAGCCCGATCCCATCGCGATACTCAGCCACAGGTGGTCCCAACGAGACTGGTTGTCGCCCATCCAGTTGGCGGCATAACGCTGGATACCGGCAAAGCCCGCACGAGAGAGCACGAAGGTCCGTCGCTCAGGCATGGCGTCCAGCAGCCCAGCGGTGGTCGCCATTGCCATCAGCAGTGCGTACTGGTTGTGGTAACGCTCATGCGAGTACTCTCCGCGACCGAACCGCATGGGCACGGCGTCGATGTTTCCGGTGGCGGGCTCATTCATGTCGTTCCAGATGCCCGCCAAACCCGACAGCACGTGTGCCGCGTTGAGTTCGCCCCACCAGGTACGCGCCTGCTCGGTGACGAAGTCGGGAAAGGTGGTGTTTCCTGGCCAGACCTGGCCAATGTAGAGATCGCCTCCTTCGGTGCGGCAGAGCACATCACGGTCGACGGCCTGATCGAAGACCGGGTAGCCCGGATCGAACTTGACACCAGGATCGATGATGGTGATCACCCGGAACCCTTGCTCATGGAGTCGTTTCAGCATGCCGGGCGGGTCGGGAAACCGGTCGGTGTCCCAGGTGAAGACGCGATAGCCGTCCATGTATTCGATGTCCAGCCAGACGGCATCACAAGGGATGTCGTTGTCGCGGTGCTGCTGTGCGATGGCCTCGACCGTTTCCTGGGTGTAGGAGAACCAACGGCACTGGTGGTAGCCGAGCGACCAGATGGGTGGCGGCGCGGTACGGCCGGTCAGCCATGTGTAGCACTCCAAGATCGCTGGCATGTCCGGGCCTGCGAAGACGTATTCGGTGTACTGGCCGCCACGGAAGACCATCCGGTATTCCTGGTCGAAGGAGAACTCGTAAAGGCCGCGATATCCGTTGTCCACAAAAGACGCCGCCATGCTGCCAGCGGGATAGGACTGGTGGTAGAAGAATGGGATCGTGACGTAGTAGGGATCGAATTCGGCGCTACGGGGATCCCCGCGCGGATCATCGGCAGCTTTCCCTGCAGTGAATTCCAACGTCTCAGCAGGGCTCAGTACGTCGGTGTTCCACATGGTGAAGTCGCGGCCCTTGCGGTTATGTCTTCCAGACTTCTCACCCAACCCGAAGATCGCGTCCTCCTGGCGGCAACGGCGTCGCACGGTGAAGGAGTCGTTGAGGGTCGCGTACGCCCAGTACCGTCCTTCCGCGTCCTGGGCGGTCTCGATCACCGGCGACCCATCGCTGCGGTGTACGTCGATCCGGAATGGATTCAGCCAGAGCGACGCGGTACAAGCGGTAGTGATCAACTGCACCCGTTCCTCATCTTGTTCCACTTGAAACTCAGCAGGTGAGGCAAGTGGGTCCACGCAGACTGCGAAGGTCGGGGACTCGTCGAAGACACCACCGCGGCTGATCTTGATCCGCAGTACGTCGGCGCGTATCACGTCGATCCTCAACTGTTCACGGTGCAACTCAGCCAGGATTCCTGTTGCCGTCCGGTTGACCGAGTCCACTCGTTCCCAGCGGATGTAGTTGTCAGTGTTGATCATTGGCCCCCTCCGTCGTGGATCGAGCGGCCGTGCAGGATGTTGAATGTCGCCAACCGCATGGAAAGAAGGTACCTACCATCGCCGAGCAAATGCCCTCTGGATTGCCAGCGGGCCCGGGCCTAGCCACGACTTCGATCTAGTGGTGGCTGAAACCGACAAACGGAGCAAGAGATCGTCGCTTTGACGCTTTAGAGTGACTCCATGGTGCGGCACCCCCACGTGGCATGAGTCGTGACGATGCCGGGTCGCGGCTCGACACTGCAACCGTCGTGTCCCTGGCCGCGATGGCGTTGGGAATCTTCGTCATTGCCAACGACTTCACTGCTCTCAGCGTTGCCGTAGTTCCGATCGAGAACGACCTGGATTCGACCTTGAACCGGGCGCAGTGGGTGATCAACGCCTACACCGTCGTGTTCGGCGTCATGATCGTCACTGGTGGGCGGCTGGCTGATCTGTATGGGCGGCGCCGAGTGTTCATGATCGGCGCCGCCATCTTTGCCGCGTTCTCGCTGCTGGGTGGCCTCGCTCCGAACATCGAGACGCTGATAGCCGCCCGGGCGCTTATGGGCATCGGCGGTGCGTTGATGTGGCCGTCGTTGTTGGGGATGACGTACGCCGTCCTGCCCGAGGATAAGGCCAGCCTCGCCGGAGGTCTGGTTATCGGGATAGCCGGTCTCGGCAACGCAACCGGTCCCTTGATCGCTGGGTTGCTCACCGACGTGCTCAGCTGGCGTTGGGTGTTCTTCGTCAACGTTCCGATCGCCGTCCTTGCCATGATCATCATCCGGCGCAACGTGGCCGAGAGCGCGGCGGGGGTTCGGGTGGGAATGGACTACCAGGGCATCGCCAGCCTCTCGGTCGCGGTAATACTCGTGCTCGTCGGGCTTGATCACGGCACCGCCGTGGGCTTCACCGATCCGGTGGTCCTGGTGATGATGGCCGTCGGGATTTTGCTCCTGGTGGCCTTCGCCGTCATCGAGGCACGTAAGGGCGACGCTGCGCTGGTACCGCGCCGGGTGACGAAGAGCAGGCAGTTCACCAGCGCGGTGCTTTCGGTGACGCTGATGTCGGCGACCTTTTTCGGCATCCTCGTCTACATCCCGCAGTTCCTCCAGAAGGGGCTTGGGTGGTCCGCACTCGAAGCGGGCGCCGGTCTGTTACCGATGCTGCTGATCTTCGCCGGGACCTCGTTCCTGGCTGGACCCTTGTACAACCGCATCGGCGCTCGGCTCGTCACCGGCGCCGGCGGCATCTGCCTGACCGCGGGGGCGCTTGGGCTCGCCTTCGCGATCACCTCGGGTTACCCGCTGTTGATTCCTGGCCTGCTCGTGGCGGGAATCGGTGTCGGGCTCTACTACTCGGCGATTACCACGGTGGCCGTCACTGCAGTCAGCTCCGAGGACAACAGCCTGGCCGGTGGCATCGCGTACATGGGCAACGTCGCCGGTGGTTCCATCGGGTTAGGTCTCAACACCGCGATCGTGCTGTTGGCGGCAAGTCTCGAGGAGGGAATCCGGATCGCGTTCTTCATGGATGCCGCACTCGGTCTGGTCGCAACCGCCATTGTGGTTGTATCCATCGACGGCAAAGGCACCGCATACCATCGGCGTCTACACCTCCACCACCGAGCACACGGTTGATCTGGCGGCCGCAGATCGGGCCTCACACGAACTGGCTGGATGGTGATCGCGACATTCGAGCACATTGAAATTAGATGTAACTACACGGCTCGTCCGAATTTCGCACAACCGCACAACTATTTCGACCTTCGGCAGTCGGCACTGCATGATAATTTGAGGCAAAAGCGTTATCAGCCCGGGAATATCGTCCTCGGGCAACGCAGGCGGTTGCCGAAAAGGGCTGCGACAGATGACTACCTCTTGGCCCGCCAGGCCCGTTCGAACGGCAG
>DATEWO010000302.1:0-2269 GCA_035257925.1 Propionibacteriaceae bacterium
CCCAGCCGAGCCAGCGATGGCCATAGCTGACGAGCACCTGGCAGGTTGTCCGTTCACCGCCAGATGATGCTGAGCGTCGCAGACGCGGCGGCGTGCGCCACGACCGACGCCGTGTGGGCATCCACATCGACAAGCACCAGTGCACCTTCGGGACCAGAGCCTGCGCGCTCTTCCGGCGCCTGCGGGATCGTGACGACTCGGGCGCCAGCCGCGACGACGGTCGCCTGCCCCGCCTGCGCGTCGGCGGCGATCACGTCGACCAGGTCGCCGGGCCGTAGCAGGGCCACCAGTGTCGTGTCGGCCAACCTCAGTGGCGCGATCACGTGACCCTGCGGAACGCTGGTTCGCGCATCGGTGGTGGCCAGCAGCGTCATCATCTGGTTTTCGGCCACGGCCGCTGCCAGCGTCCTGCCGACCAGAGCGACCGGATCGGTCAGAACCCCTTCAGGTACGTCGGAGGCGGCAACGCGGTCGAGCACCAGATCTGAGGCGGAGACGACCGTTCCAGAGGGCAGTTGGGACCTTGCTTTGACGACGCTGATCATGGCCGGGCCCTCCGGAGCAGCGGCGGAGATTCCAGTCAGCACCGCAGCGACGGCGGCCAGCACAGCCAGCTTTCTTCGATGCCAGGATGCGGCCCGGGCAAGTGCCTGCAACGGCCGCCGCCGAGTGGGCGCTACCGATGGCATAGGCGTGGCAGGGAGGAGACTTCTGGCGTTTGAGTGGTCACGCCTGAACGCTAAGGACGCGCAACTAGATCGTGCGCGTCGTCCACAAGTCTAACTTTCCGCGGATTTCGACCCTGTGGATGATGCTCCGCTGGAGGCCGGCTGCTTGCCACTGCTGGAGCCGCTGGACGCCGAGCCCGCAGCGGCTGGCTCCTTGTCAGAGGACTTCGTTTCGGCCTTCTCGGGTGAGCCTGATTTTTCTGGGCCTGGCTTGTCTGGGCTCGAGTCACCATCTCCACCGCTCTTGGACCCGTTGCGGCTATCGGTGCGGTAGAAACCAGAGCCCTTGAAGACCACCCCGACCGCATTGAAGACCTTGCGCAGCTGACCGCCGCACGTCGGGCAGGTCGTGAGAGCTGGATCGCTGAACTTCTGCACGGCCTCAAGGTCTTCGCCACACTCGGTGCAGCGGTACTGGTAGGTGGGCATCAGTCTCTTCTCTCCTCGAGCGGCGGCCCTGCCGGTCACGGCGGCGGGCTGCAGCTGGCACTCAAGCATACCGACTGCTAACCGTTGCTGCTAAGGACTTGGTAGGCCCGCAGATTGCCCAGCTGGTACTCCCAGCGAGGGTGCCGGTCGGCGGGCGCGCGCAGTACTTCGAGAATCCGCTTCACACGCAGCAGAGGGACGATCAGATCGTCCTCTTCCGGAGGAACCCGACCGGAGGTGGCGCGGTAGGAATCGAGAAAATCCTGCTCGGCGCTCGTGTCAAGATCACCGTCAGGCGTACTGCAGAAGGGCCCAATGCTGCACGCCAGGTCCCACACCAGCCAGTCGATGTCCGCTTCTTCCCAATCGAGCAATGCCGTCAGCTGGCCGTCGTGCAGCAGCACATTGCCGGGAAAGATGTCGTTGTGGGTAACGCCAACAGCGACCCTGCGGGTCTTTGCGGTCCGCGAGATCAACTCGATCGCCTGCTTCCGGGCGTCGGCGATAAGCGGGAGCCAGCGGTCGAAAGCCGGCGGCATCTGCGTGAGCGGCGGAATCGGTAGGTCGCCCAGTCGGGAATGTCCCGGCCGAGGACTCAGGTCGAGCTGGACATCGTGCAGCCGGCCGAGGGCCGCAGCCACGGCACGCCGATCTGCCGGCTCCGCCGGGATACCTGGAACGTACGGAGTGAGCCACACCGGCCGCTCCTTGTACAGCAGAAAGGTTCGCCCGTCCAGGGTGCGCAGCGGGCCGGGAATCTCGGGCAGGTAAGGTTTCAGAAGGTCCAGCAGCTGATGTTCCCAGGACAGGCTGTGGAGATCGAGTGGCGGATGCTTCACGTGGAGAATGACCGACCGATCACTTTTCAGCAGGAAGACATCGTTTGCATAGCCACCCTTGAGTCGCTCCACCGAAATCGGCGCTGGAAGACCGTACCCCTGGCTGACCGCCCGCAGCAGATCTACGGCCGGACCCGTGAACTCAGTAGACGAGCTCATCCGGCCAGTGTCTCGGACCATCCGCCTCAAACTCATGCACTCGCCCGCGAGCGCGTGCCGGAGGTCCCTCAGGTTCGGACATTAGAGTTTGACGGTGCGTCGCATCAGTCGCTG
>DATEWO010000303.1:0-11478 GCA_035257925.1 Propionibacteriaceae bacterium
GTCAGAAGAGGTCAGCTATCTCAACGAGGCGACCAAGGCGTAGTGCGGTAAGGAATCAAGGCAGACAGCGAACGACGCCAGATCCTCATCCGAGGACGTCGAATCGCGGTCGGTCATCACTGACAGTGGGTAAGCCGCCACTGATCGTTTCACGGCTAGCCGGCTGCCCGCAGGCGCGCAGCGACGCGTTCTGCGGCCTTGCGCCCCGCCCGCTGGCGGATCAGACCCTCCTTAGCCACGCCCCTGACCCGGATGGTGGTCGATGCCGACGTCGTGGCGAGGAGCTGCAACGTCACCACGGCCGGGTTGAGGTTCAGCGCTCCAGCTCCGACGACAGCGCGTAGCTCGTGCTTGTCGTCGGCGAACCGAGCCTCATCGACCGGTTCGCCGAGTGGTGAAGAGAGGACCGACCCAGCGAGCGCCAGCGCCTCATCTAGCGGCAACGCAAGAACGAGCGCTATCTCGTAGACGTCCTCCGGCAGTAGCCGGGCTGCAAACCGTGCGCCCAGCCGTCCACCACTGGCACCCGGTAGTCCGGCGCCAATCCAGCCGCTGCGCCAGCCCAACCTGCCGATCCGGTCGACCAGGATTTCCTCTTCTTCGTCGTCAGGCACGGGCTACGACCTGCCGTGCGTGGCGTACGGCGTGTGCGTAGGCAAGCTCATCCGTGGTGCCCGCCGCGGTCGGCGCCGGCCGATCATGGAGAGCAGCATCTGCACCCGGAACCGGTGCCCGCGATACGGCTCGAGGATCTCTAGACAGGCGTCGTCGTCGAGCTCTTCGCCAGTAAGGGTGTAGCTGATGTCTCTGCCGACGTGATAGTCGCCAATGCTCCAGGCATCCGGATCCCCATGTGCCCGCTGCCGAACCTCTGCCGACGTCCACGCCCCAACACCGGGAAAGCTGCGCAGTGCCCGATCTGCCTGCTCGTACGAGCCGGTCAGAGTGCGCTCCAGAGCCGCCGCCCTGACGGCGGTGCGGACCAGGGTGCGGCTCCGGCGCTGCTCCACCCCCGCGGCGAGGAACCGCCAGCTCGGCACCCGAGACCACACGTCAGGCGTCGGAGGCAGGTACATCCCGTACGCCGCTGAGCCCGGCTCACGGGCCGGTCCGGGCGCAGGCTCACCGAACTCAGCTACCAGCAGTCTCCACGCCCGGAATGCCTCCTTCCCAGTGACGACCTGCTCGATGCAGGCTGGCGCCAGCGCCTCGAAGACCGCCTCGGTCCGACCCACTCGGTAATGGCTATAGCGTTGCCAGGCCTCGACCAACGGTCCGTGCTCAGGCCGCGGCCGGAACGCCGCCGGATCGTCGGCCTCACCGAGCAGCCGCGGCAGTTGATCAAGGCTCCATTCCGCACCCTCACCCCAGGCGCGGGCGGACACCTTGGTGCCGTTCCCGATGATCTTGATCAAGGCGGGCCCAGCTGGTGTACGGGTGGCGCGCAGGTGAAGGTCGCCGAGCCAGCGGTGCGTCGGGTCGCCCGCGCCGCGCCGCAGCTGAGCAAAGATCGGCCGCATCATGACGGGCTGCTCGAACGTGATGTGACGGGTCAGGCCGTTCATCGAGTCTCCGGACGGTTGATCACGAAGACGCCGTCGGGTCGGCGCTGGAATCCATTGCGAAGCAGCACCGCCTGAGAGGCGACATTGCCATCATCAGTCTCTGCAACGACAGTATCCGCACCGTCCTGCCACGCTTGCTGCAAGATCAACGCACAGGCACGGGTGGCAACCCCCTGCCCGCGCCAGGCGGGTACCACGCTGTACCCGATCTCGACCTCCCGCTCAGGAGTCGGTGGCCCGTGGAATCCGATGTCACCCACAACCATGCCATCGACGATGATCTGATGAATCCACCACGCGGGCGACTCCTTGACCGTGCCGGTCATCGCCCGATGGGCAGCGAACAGCATCGCGATCGCGTCGACGCTGTCAAGCATCGGATACTCCCGATGCCACCGGTTCGTTGAGGCCTGGTGCCCTTTCACCACCTCAGAGCGCAACTGGCCGGCCAGCATCAGTCGAGCCACCCCGACTGGCAACGGCACGAGCTGCACCTCAAATGAGACGGGACCGCTGTACCCGCGGGGGCTCAGTCTTCGCCGGCTTGCGGCCATGGGTTCTTCCGGCACGCCCCGAGCCCCTTGGTCTGCTGCATCATCACCGGCGCCAGCCTCCCGGGGCCCGGGCAGCTCACGTGGCGCTTGCCGAGCGCGTGTCCGAACTCGTGGTTGACCAGGTAGCGCCGGTAGTTGGTCAGATCAGAACCGTATGCGTCGGCGCCGAGCTGCCAACGCTTGGCGTTCAGTACGACCCGATTGCCGTTCTGGCAGGACACTTCCCCGCGGGTCAGGTACGGCGCGCATAGCCGGTTAGTCGTCTCCGGCGTCACGATGTAGGCATGCAGGTTGACCTTCTCGCCAACCGCCGCCAGCTCGAAGCGCCAACGACGGGTGCCTCGCCAGCTGCGCGGATGGTCGAGCACTTTTTGGATTTGCATAGCGGCCTGATCGGGATTGATGGACAACCCGTCTTCGACCCGTACGTCGTACCGGATCAAGGACCCAGACGAAGTCGTCGATCTAATACTTTTCCTGGCTGCCTGGTACGTTCCCGGCCCGCTCCCCGGCACCTCGACTTGGCGAACGCCTTTGGACTTGGGCTTCGCCTGCAACTTGACCGAAGTCATGCGCTTGTTGGCCGGTGTGCGGGGTTCGGTGCTCGCTGTACTGGACGGTGATACGGGCGCAGCGGTGCTCAGCTGAGGGACAGGAATACCGGTCAGCGGCTCAGCGACTTGAGAGCGGAGGCTGCTGTCTGTGAGCACTGTCGGCACCGCCCGTAAACACAGTCCGACTAGGCCAAGCGCAATGATTGCGGCGACGAGGCCGGCGGCGCTGCGGCGGCGTCTTACCGCCCTGCCAATCCCAGCAGAGGGATCGGTGAGGATATGACCAGGATGATGTGGGTTAGATTGTGGGCTGAGTTCGCTCCTGGATGCCTGGCGAGCCATCACGCGGTCCGGCCGAGTGCCGTCCCGACTCGCCCCAGGTAGCCGACTCACGGGGACTAAGACTAGGCGGCATCAGTGGCTCACTCACACTCCAGCTCGAAACGTCTTTCAAATACCGGTCAGCAGCCGTTGGCGAACCCCGACGAGCTGCGTCGCCGCCAACGCGCGCTGCGGATCCTCATCGTGGTCCTCATACCGCTGGCGATCTGGACCCTGGTCGGGTTGGTTGCCTTCTGGCCGGGCGACATTTCGCGCCACGTGAACGCCGACGTGGCCGGATACAACGTTCCGGGCATCAGCTACCCAACGGCGCGGATCACCAACATCAAAGAGATCTCCTGCGAGGGCCTGGCGGGATCCACACCAGGGGTAACCGACGCACGATGCGCAGACGTGACATCTCAGCTCCTGGACGGCGACGACCAAGGCAAGGCTGTGACGGTGCCGGTAACTGCCGCCATCTACTCATCGGGGGTTGACGTTGGCCAGGTCATCAAGTTAGTTCGTGTGCCGCCGTCAGGCGATCAGCCGGCTCAGTATCAGTTCTCTGACTTCAAGCGGAGCACGCCGTTGCTGGTTGTGGGATTGATCTTCGTAGCGGTGGTGATCGTGGTTGCCCGTTGGCGTGGCTTCGCTGCGCTGATCGGGTTGGGATTTGCAGGCTTCATCCTCGTCACGTTCATGTTCCCGGCACTGATAGCCGGGTCAAATCCGATCATGGTCGGGCTGATCGGCTCCTCGGCGATCATGTTCGTTGCACTGTACGCGGCCCACGGCTTCAGCGCTCGGACTACGACTGCGCTGGTGGGGACCCTCTTCGGATTGATCTTGATATCGCTACTGGGCTACGTCGCGACCAAGTGGTCGCACCTGACCGGTCTTGCCGCCGAGGACGACTACCTGCTGGCGGCTGCGGCGCCCGATCTCCGGCTGACTTCGGTAGTGATATGCGGGATGATCGTCGCCGGTCTCGGCATTCTCAACGACGTGACGATCACTCAGGCCTCCGCGGTCTGGGAGCTCGCGGATCAAGGCGCGACACGTAAACATCTGTTCTCGCGGGCGATGCGGATCGGCCGGGATCACATTGCCTCGACTGTCTACACGATCGCCTTTGCGACGGCTGGCGCGTCGCTCGGTGTGTTCTTGCTGATCAAGATCAATAACCGACCACTGCTCGATGTGCTGCAGACCGAGCGGTTCGCGGCCGAGGTGCTGAGCATCCTGGTGGGCTCGATCGGGCTTGTCCTGGCGGTGCCGCTGACCACGGCCGTTGGCGTGGCCGTGGTGCATGCAAGTGGAACCGGTCGCCGTCCGGTACGCCAGCCCGCCGCGGCTCCCGTCCGTACCAAAGGGCCGGCAGCTGTTAAGGAACCGGCGCTGTCGAATCAGCCGGAACGCCACTCCCAGGAGATGCCGCAGCCGCAGGAGGCGACGACCACCCACCTGCTGCGTGCCGCCCGGCCGCCCAAGCCGGAACGCCGCCCGCCGGCGACGCCGCAGCCGCAGGAGTCGGCTACTACCCAACTGCCGCGTAGCGCCGGGCCGCCCCAGCCGGCTGTGTCGAATGGGGGTGAACCGCCCGCTTCGGAGGGTCAGGCCAAGCGGCGCCGCTCACGCCGCCAGGCTGATGATGATTTCGGAGACTTCAGCTATCTCCACGACCCCGGCGACAGCGAGCCCCAGGCTCCTGGATCCCGCGGCCGGCGCGCACTCTGAGCGACCGGCTCGCTCTGCCGGGAGTTCCAAGAATGAGCCGGGCGAGCGGCGCTTGAATTCAAGCTGACTTTAAGTTGAACAATGGAACCATGCCTCATGCACTGATCACCGGTGCCTCGCTCGGGTTGGGCCGCGCCGTCGCCTTCGAGCTGGCGCGGCGCGGCTGGAACCTCACGATCGACGCCCGGCACGCGGAGCCGCTTGCCAGCGCGGCATGGGCCCTGTCGGAGCTCACGTCGGTACGCGCCATTCCAGGCGATGTGGCCGATCCAGCACATCGCGAGCAGTTGGTGGCCGCGGTAGTGGCCGCGGCCAGGTTGGACCTCTTGATCAACAACGCGAGCGATCTGGGTGGATCACCGCTGCCTCCGTTGCGTGATCTTGAGCCTGAGGCGTACGAGCAGCTGCTGCGGACCAACGTCATCGCTCCGCAGCAACTCGTCCGAGATCTGCTGCCGTGGCTGCACCCGCAGTCTGTGATCATCAACGTCTCCTCCGATGCGGGCGTCGAGCACTATGAGACATGGGGTGGTTATGGGTCCAGCAAGGCAGCGCTTGATCACCAGACCATGACCTGGGCCGCCGAAGAGCCTGACTTCAGGTGGTACAGCCTCGACCCAGGTGACATGCAGACCGCCATGCACCAGGCAGCGTATCCAGGCGAGGACATCAGCGATCGGCCCGAGCCAGAGAGCGTGGCCCCGATCGTGATGGCGCTGATTGCCTCTCACCTGCCCAGTGGCCGCTATCGGGGTGCCGACCTGATCACAACCCTGGCGGCCAGAGCCGGTTCGCAATGAGCACCATGCTGGTGACCCAGCCTCATACCAACTTCACCTTTCCCGAGGACCGGACAGCAACAGAGCCGCCTGAGCAGCGGGGCCTGCGGCGGGACGGCGTTCGGCTCATGGTCGCATCCCCTGCTGGTATCCGGCATACCTTCTTCCACCACCTCAGTGACCAGCTGAGCGCCGGCGATGTGCTCGTGGTGAATACCTCTGCCACAGTGCCCGGCCAGCTGGATGGCGTGCGGAACGGTTCAGCCGTTGTGGTGCACGTCGCGAATCGGCTCAGCGACGGTACCCGGGTGATCGAGTTGCGCACCGCGCCGGACGCTTCGGCTCCGGTGCTGGACGGCGAGGTCGGTGAGCGCATTAACCTCCCGGCGGGCGGCGTCTTGGAGCTGATTTCGCCGTACCCAACCTCCGGCTCCTCACCTGCCGGCGTCGGAAATCGGCTCTGGCGTGGCCGGGTGATCGCCTCACAAAGCCTTTCAACCTACCTGCGAGAACATGCCCGACCGATCAGCTACGGCTACCTCAACGGCTCGTTTCCGATCTCGGCGTACCAGACGATCTTCGCCCTCTGCCCAGGCAGCGCGGAAATGCCCAGCGCGGCCCGGCCGTTCAGTGCCGAACTGGTGGCGCGGCTGGTGGCACGGGGAGTGATCTTTGCCCCTATCACCTTGCACGCCGGGTTGTCATCGCAGGATGCGGGGGAAGCTCCACAGCCGGAATGGTTCGAGGTCAGTGAGACCACCGCCCATCTGGTCAACTCGAGTCGGGCGCGGGGCGGCCGGGTGATCGCAGTAGGCACAACCGCCACCCGTGCCATCGAATCAGCAGCTGGTCCCGACGGGATCGTGACGGCCGCCTCGGGATGGACCGACCTGGTGATCTCTCCGGAGCGCCCGGTACGCGTTGTCGACGGGTTGATCACCGGATGGCACAACCCTGAGGCGTCCCACCTGCTGCTGGTGGAATCCGTGGCCGGTGCCGAGCTGACCCAGTGTGCATATGACGCGGCCGTTGCGGAGCATTATCTCTGGCACGAGTTCGGCGACTCTTGCGTATTTTTGTGAGGCTGCTCGCGCATCGCGCTTGGGATCCGCCTACTTCGTCGTCGCTCGCAGAGGAAAGAACGCCTCCGCTCACTGGTGCACCATGTTGATGTCGGCGATCTTGGGTGGGTTGTCGATGCACCTGTGGTGCCGTCGGGTCACTGCCTCCTCCGCTTGACACGGTTGATGTCCAGAGAGAGATCTGCGGGGCCTGGCGGTGACCCGGGACGTGTGACCGTCGACAGGGCTGTGCGTCTGTGAGCGCCGATCAGTGAGCGAAGCGGCAAGCGTTCCGGCACCAGTCACGGGTGCCTCCCCACTGGGACTAGCAGCGAGGAGGCTGACGTGAAGTCTGCCAGCACTACTTTGCCCGACCAACCCGTCAACGGTGTTACTGCCGGGGTGGATTGGGCCTGTGAAGATCACGCCATGGCTGTGGTCGACGATCGTGGTCGCGAAATTGTCCGCCGCACCATGGCGCACAGCGCGGCTGGGCTGAGTGATTTGCTCGGCCTGTTGGATCGGTACCGGGTGAGAGAAGTAGCCATCGAGCGGCCGGATGGGCCAGTGGTGGAGACTTTGTTGGAGGCCGGGATCACCGTTGTAGTGATCAGCCCCAACCAGGTGAAGCATCTGCGGGGCCGCTACGGTTCGGCCGGCAACAAAGATGATCGCTTCGACGCGTTCGTGCTGGCCGACACATTGCGGACCGACCGGGCCCGGCTGGTGCCGTTGAGCCGCGACAGCGACGCGACGATCGCGTTGCGGCGGACCTGTCGGGCCCGTAAGGACCTGGTCGCTCATCGGGTGGCCGCGACCAATCAGCTGCGGGCGCATCTGCAGAACGTCTTTCCTGGCGCGGTTGGGCTGTTCGCCGACCTGGACTCGGAGATCAGTTTGGCCTTCTTGGCGCGTTTCGATTGCCAAGACCGCGCGGACTGGCTGTCGGTGAAACGTCTCTCCAGCTGGCTGGCCTCGATGGGCTACAGCGGCGGGGTCCATCCCGCTGAGCTGTATGCCCGGCTGGTGGCCGCCCCGCCCGGCGCCACCGGCGCCGACGGCGCTGTTCATGCCCATATCACCCGGGCGCTGCTGGCTGTGCTGACCACCTTGACCGAGCAGATCAAGGCCCTGACGGTCCAGATCAGCCGCCAGCTCGCCTCGCACGCCGACCAGCAGATCTTCACCAGCCTTCCCCGCAGCGGAACGGTCCGGGCCGCTCGGCTGCTGGCCGAAATCGGCGACTGCCGCGGACGCTTCCCCACTCCCGACTCGCTGATCTGCCTGGCCGGCGTCGCCCCCTCCACCCGACAATCCGGCAAGAGCCGCGTTGTCGGTTTCCGCTGGGCCTGCGACAAACAACTCCGCGACGCCGTCTGTGACTTCGCCGGCGACAGCCGCCGGGCCAACCCCTGGGCCGCCGACCTCTACCAGCGGGCCCGCGCCCGCGGCCACGACCACCCCCACGCGGTGCGCATCCTGGCGCGCGCCTGGCTGTTCGTCATCTGGCACTGCTGGCAAGACAACACCGCCTACGATCCGAACCGACACCGAGCCCTGCAACACCTACTCAACCAAGATCACCAAGCCGCGGCTTGACACAGGGCATCTCCCTCCTCCTCACCACGGCGGCGCGCGATTCCCGACGCTCGCAGCCTGCAGTCAGCCCGCATCAAGACTTAACGCTGAGGTAACGAGAGTGTGAGTAGGCTCCGCCTTATGGCGGACGTGCTATCCAGCTACCGGACAGGTGACGCGTTCGACGAGATGATGGACGCGGAGGGCAGCGTCCGGCCCTCGTACCAGGCCGTCTACACCGCCCTCAGCCGATCAACTTCAGACGATCTCCGCATGATCGCGGAGTTTCTTGCCAACAACTACACCCAAGCCGGTGTGACCTTCGACGTCGGCGGCGTGGAACGGCCCTTCCCGCTCGATCTGGTGCCGCGGGTGATTGCGTCCCCGGAGTGGGAGATCATCGAGGCCGGTGTCGCGCAACGGGTGAAAGCGCTCGAGGCGTTTCTGGCCGACATCTACTCCGACGCTCGGGTGATCACCGACGGAGTCATTCCCAGCCAGCTGGTCACCTCCTCAACCCACTTTCACCGCGCGGTGTGGGGCATCAAGCCTGCCAACGGAGTACGTATCCACGTCGCTGGTGTGGACCTGATCCGCAATCCGGCCGGCGACGTACGCGTGCTCGAGGACAACGTCCGCGTGCCAAGCGGGGTCTCGTACGTGATGACCAACCGCAATGCGATGGCCACCGCGATGCCCGAGGCCTTCGCCAACCAGCGCATCCGACCGGTGGCGGGTTATCCAACCCGCCTGCTTACGGCCCTACGCAAGGCGGCACCGCCCGGGGTCGACGACCCGACCGTTGTCGTGCTCACCCCCGGCGTCTACAACTCTGCCTACTTCGAGCACACCCTGCTGGCACGCACCATGGGCGTCGAGCTGGTCGAGGGCCGTGATCTTGAGTGCCGCCGCGGCAAGGTCTTCATGCGCACTACCGCCGGGCTGCAGCGAGTGGACGTCATCTATCGCCGCGTCGACGATGATTTTCTTGATCCGGTGCATTTCCGCAGCGACTCGATGCTCGGCGTGCCGGGCCTGGTGAATGCGGTGCGTACCGGCGGTGTAGCGCTGGCGAACGCCATCGGTAACGGTGTGGCAGACGACAAGTTGATCTATACCTACGTGCCGGACTTGATCAAGTACTATCTGCGCGAGGACCCGATCATCGCCAATGTCGATACCTGGCGGCTGGAGGAGGACGAGGCTCGCGAGGAGGTGCTGGATCGTCTCGAGGAGCTGGTCGTCAAGCCGGTTGACGGCTCCGGCGGGAAGGGCATTGTGATCGGGCCTCGTGCCACCAAGGCTGAACTTGATGCCCTACGGCTGCGGGTGAGTGAGGACCCACGTGGTTGGATCGCGCAGCCGGTCGTCCAGCTTTCCACTGTGCCGACGCTGATTGAGGACTGCCTGCAGCCGCGCCATGTCGATCTTCGACCGTTCGCGGTCAACAATGGCGAAGGGGTGTGGGTGCTTCCCGGAGGATTGACCCGAGTGGCCTTGCCCGAGGGGGAGCTCGTCGTCAACAGCAGCCAGGGTGGCGGCAGCAAAGACACCTGGGTGCTCAGCCCACCTCCGCATCGATCATCTTCAGTTCGGAACGCCATCGAGCACCACGACGAGGATGTTGATCAAGTCCAGTCGCAGGCGGCAGTGCCGATCACGGTGGCCGAGATTCCGGTTGCGGCGATGCCCAAGTTCACCGAAACCCAGCGGCAGCAGCAAGATCAGCAACAGCAGAGCCGGAACTGGAGTCGCCGATGCTGAGCCGGATCGCTGAGTCCATGTTCTGGATCGGTCGGTACGTTGAGCGGGCCGAGGACACGGCGCGGCTGCTGCAGACCCACCTAAGGATGCTCATCGAGGACACGACCGCAGCCGAGGTGGATGCCTGTCGCGACCTGCTGGCGCTGATGAGCGTTGATCATGTCGAGGATCCGACGCTGACCGACCTGCTGCGGGTGCTCGGCTATGACCCGACCGAGCCAACGTCGATCTACTTCGCGTACGCCGCTGCGCGGGACAATGCGCGCCGGGCTCGCGAGGTGATCCCGCTCGACCTCTGGGAGTGCGTGAACACGACCTGGCACCAGCTCCCGACGACGCCATTCGGAGCGAGCGGCGCCCACGTGTTCCTGAACTGGGTGCGCGAGCGCAGTGCCATGTTCTCAGGAATCGCTCGCAGCATCATGGTCCGCGACGACGGCTGGGAGTTCATGTCCATGGGCCGATCCTTGGAACAGGTTGACATGACCTCGCGGCTGGTTGCGTCAGCATCGCTCACTCACGGCAGTATCCAATGGCCTGCGGTGCTGCGGGGGTGCGGTGGACATGACGCCTTCCTGAGGACCTATCGCGGTCTATACACCGACCGCGAGGCGGTCGAGTTCTTGATCGTGAACGCCAGGTTTCCGCGCTCGATCATGCACGGGCTGATCGCTGCTACCGACAGCTTGGAGAAAGTGGCTCAGAACAATGTGCTGACCGCCCGGCACGCCCAGACTGCGGTTCGCTCGCTCGGCCAGCTCCGGGCTCGTTTGGAGTACGCCGATCCTGATGATCTGCTCGCCAACCTCAACCGCGAGATGTCAGCCGTGCAGGATGTGGTGGCACAGGTGAGCATCACCGTCGCCACCAGTTATTTCGCCGCCGCCGACCCGACCGCCTGGATCACCGAAGGGACGCGTTGAGATGCGGCTGAGCATTGATCATCAGACCGGATTCCGGTACGCAACGCGGGTCAAGGCCTCCTACAACGAGGCACGAATGACGCCGGCGGAGACTGACCACCAGACGGTCTGGAGCAGCCGGGTCAACATCGAGCCTGCGGCGTGGAGCTTCAGCTATACCGACTACTGGGGCACCGTCGTTACCACCTTCGAGCTGCATGAGCCGCACGATCGGCTGAGTGTGCACGCACAGGGGGTAGTGGAGACCCATGGAGATGATCTTGCTTGGGACATCGACCGGCGAGTTGCGCCTAATGATCTTGGTTGGGCAGCGCTTCGGGACCGCGCTGTGGTGGACAAGATGGCCGAATTCTTGACCATCAACGAACGCACCGAGCCGCCCAAAGAACTGTCCGAGCTGGCTGCGATGACGACTGCCCAGCCGCCTCGACTGGCGGCGCTGGACGTCTGTGCCCTGATTCATGATCGTCTCAGTTACGAGCGCGGCTCAACAAAGGTCACCAGCACGGCGCAAGAGGTCTGGGAGCTGCGACGCGGTGTCTGTCAGGACTACAGCCACCTGGCACTGGGAGCCTTGCGTTCGATCGGCTTGCCCGCACGTTACGTGTCGGGGTATCTGCACCCTGGCAGCGGCGAGCC
>DATEWO010000304.1:0-9771 GCA_035257925.1 Propionibacteriaceae bacterium
GCGGCAGCATGCTGCCACTGAGATCGCTTCCGGTCGCATGAGCCTCCGCCAGGTCAGCGCCGAGGAGCTGGTGCTGCTGCCCGGGGAGGAACTTTTTGATCTTGCCTTCGCTATCCGCGTCGGCGCCCTGGATGGTCGCCATCCAGAGGCTGGTCGGCGGGCGCTGGCCCGCGTCGCTGCGGTGCTGCGGCCTGGGGGCCGCCTGTTCGTGGACGGTGGCCAGCCACTGCGCGAGGTCCCACTGCCTCCAGTTGGCTAGCCGGTGTCGGCTAAGCGTGCCCGCCGGCGGTGACAGTCCCGACGCTCAGCCGGGGATCGCCCTCGAGAATCTCACCAATCCGCCCGACCTGGTTCTCCAAGGCCCGGCGCTGACCAGCAGTGAGCCGGATGAGCGGCTCGACGGTCACCTCAATCTGGCGGCCCGAGCGACGCTGGTGCCAGACGCCAGCGACAATGCCCTCGATGAGCAGGACCGGGTAGTTGCCGGCCTGGCCGGAGGGCGCGAGCGCCCGCGTTGCAGCCTCACCAGGGAAGAGCCGGGATCGCGGATGGCTGCCGACGGCGTACGCATCGAAGTATGGCAGCAGCCGGACGTTGCCTTTGGTGTCCTCTTCGGCAGGCATGGCGGTGTCCCCGCGAGACACCCACGCCGGCGTACGGTCGAAGTTGATCTTGGTCAGCTTCCTGCTGTGCCGCTCGAACTGCTCGGCTGCCCAGGTCGGCGGTGCACCAATCCACTGCGCGAACTGCTGCGGGGTGGCTGGCCCGTACGCATACAGGTAGCGCGTGATCACCATGGCAATGGCCTGGTCTGGAGAGGCCAGCCTGAATCCCGGAGTCCAACGGCGCGGATTCGTGTACGTCACGCGGCGCCCTCGGTTCTGGCCGAAGCACAACACACCACGATAGGCCGCCCGCACGACGGCTTGCCGCCATCGCGGCCAGAGCTCCTGGAATGCGGGCATGACCCGATCGCCAGCCCACCCGCCGACCAGGTCGATGACGGCCTGGTCCAGTTCATCGATAGTCAGCTCGGCATCCTCGAGCGCGCGGCCGATGGCAGCAACGATCTCTTCGGCCTGCTCCGGCGTAAGGCGTACGCCGTCCGGAAACGGAGAATGGGCGGGCATAGCGGAGAGCGCGGCCATCCATATCGGAAGATCGTCAGCTGCCAGCAGATGCACCGTGCCTCGTGGACCGTAGGTCTTGATCAACCTGTGTTCATCCCACAAGGCGTTTCGGATCGTCGTCCGAGTGGCCGCCTGAATGCGTAGCGCCAGCGACAGCTCAGCTGCGGACAACACTTGTGCGTGGGCACCGCAGATGCCGCCGGCAATCTTGGCAGGATCAGTGCCTAACGGTGCCGGCGTAAGCAGCGCATGTCGCTGCAAACGTCGGAGATTGGCCGCGGGCCAGGACACCTCATACATCATGAGGATGTGAAGAACCGGGTGAGCAGAGCGGCCATGACTTTCGGATCGACCACGTGCCCTTGGCCCTCGATGACGTGGCGCTCCGCATCTGCAAGGCACGCTGCCACCGCGTCTGCCGCCTGTTCGAAATAGTCGTTGTTGCCACCAGTGGCGACCAGGACGGGCTGCGTGATCATCGCCAACCGATTGGTGGGTGGCGGCCCGTAGAGGGCGGCGTCGTAGGCCAGCGTGTAAGCGAGCTCCTTCAATCCAGGCCAGTACGGCGAGCTCATGGCGTCCGCGACGTCCTGGTCCGAGGCGCCGGCAAGCCGCATGAAGAGGCCGACCGCGTCGGCGCGTCTACCTTCGCCGAGGGCCACGCCTAGGCGCGCGCGGTACTCCCGTGCTCGTTGCCGAGCGTCGTCGGCCGTGTCGTAAGGCACCTCGTATACCGCGATCCTGCCGACCGGCAGCCCTGCTGCTGCGGCCTCCAGGGCGAACATGCCACCTGACGAGGCGCCGAACACGTGTGCTGATCCGCCCGCCTCCGCAATGATCGCTGCGATGTCATCGATCTCTCGCTGCACTGCGTAGGGAGAGGTGTCGCCGCTGTCGCCCCGACCGCGGCGAGCGAAGTTGTACACCGTGAAGTTTTCGGCCAGTTCTCGTGCCAGCGGCGCGTTCTCCGAACCATCGTCAAGCCCACCACCGATCAAGATCACAGCCGGTCCACTGCCGTCACGTTGATACGCGATTGAGGTGCCGTCGGCAGAGGTCAGGTATGCCATCGGTTCTCCACGGTCTAGAACTGCATGTCGGTGAAGCGGGAGTAATGACCCTGGAACGCGACAGTGATCATCTTGGTCGGGCCGTTGCGATGCTTGGCCACGTCGAAATCAGCCTCGCCGGCACGATCAGAATCTCTGTCATAAAGGTCAGGTCGATTCAACAGGATCACTACGTCGGCGTCCTGCTCCAAGCTCCCACTCTCACGCAGATCAGAAAGCATCGGCCGCTTGTCGGTCCGCTGCTCCGGACCGCGATTGAGCTGGGAGAGCGCGACCACTGGCACATCGAGCTCCTTGGCCAGCAGCTTGAGCTGCCGGGAGAACTCCGAGACTTCGAGCTGGCGGGACTCAACCCTCTTGCCTGAGGTCATCAGCTGGATGTAGTCGATGATCACCAGCTTGAGATCGTGCCGTTGCTTGAGGCGGCGGGCCTTCGCTCGGATCTCCATCATGGTCAAGTTAGGCGAGTCGTCGATGAACAGCGGCGCTTCGGAGACCTGGCCCATCTTCGCCGACACCCGATTCCAATCCTGGTCACTCATCCGACCACCGCGAATGTGGGACAGCGGGATGCTCGCCTCGGCAGACAGCAGGCGCATGGTGATCTCGATCTGGCTCATCTCCAGGCTGAAGATCACCGACGTGAGCCCGTTCTTGATTGATGCGGACCGCGCAATATCCAGAGCGAGGGTCGACTTCCCAACCGCCGGTCTTGCTGCCACGATGACCATCTGCCCGGGATGCAGGCCATTGGTCAACTCGTCGAGGTCGGCGAACCCGGTAGGCACACCCGACAGTCCCGCCCCTCGAGACTCGATGGCCTCCATCTCGTCGAGCGTGGGTTGCATCAGCTCCGACAGCGGTTTGTAGTCCTCCGATGCTCGCCGCTCGCTGACCGAATAGACCTCGGCCTGCGCTCGATCGACGATGTCATCAACGTCGCCCTCGGCGGCGTAGGACATCTGCCCGATGCGTACCGAGGCGTCGACGAGCCGGCGCAGGATCGCCTTCTCATGCACGATCTGCGCGTAGTAGCCCGCGTTGGCGGCAATGGGGACGCTTGCCAGCAGCGTGTGCAGATACGGCGCGCCGCCGATGCGCAGCAGCTCACCGCGCTTGCCGAGCTCGTCGGAGACCGTGATGGCGTCGGCCGGCTCGCCACGCCCGTAGAGGTCGATGACGGCGTTGTAGACCTGCTCGTGCGCCGGACGGTAGAAGTCAGCGCCGCGCAGCACCTCGACAACGTCGGCGATGGCGTCCTTGCTCATCAGCATGGCGCCCAGCACGCACTGCTCGGCCTCCATGTCCTGAGGCGGCGTACGGTCGGAGAGTCGAGGCGCCTCGCCGCTGAAGGGCGGCATCACCTCGGCAACACTCACCCCTACTCCTTACAGATCCGCTGGACGGCCCCCGAGCCCCTCGGAACACCCAACTCAGCACCAATCGAATACGTGTTCGGAACACTAATGACATGCACTGACACGTACATTCCGCGGCGTCGAGCCAGGTCAACGCGGGAAACCGTACGCTGCCGACGGCGACCTGAACAGCTTGTTGTCCACAGGCCCTGTGGATAACGAATTCAGCCCTGTGGGGGACACGCGGTGCGCCTGTGCAGACCTTGGGTATCGGCCTGGGGACCGGTAATCCGTCGGAGCTACCAATTGCTGGTTGACTAGCGGAAATGCCTTGATCGGAGGCGTGGATGGAAGTTCTTTTCGGGCCATCTCACACCTCGGAAGCGGCTTGCCGGCCTTGCCGGGATTTTCCCGGCCGGAATGTATTACCCACAGGTTCATCCGCAACCTGTTGAAAACAGAATGGAACATGGATGCGACTTTGACCGCACATCATCACATAGCCTTCGGACATGATCGACTTGACGATGGGATATACCCTTGGGGGGTACCTCAGCGATCAAGGAAGGGTCGATGTCTGATCACGCCGGCCATCATGGCTACATTGCCAACAAGGACGACTATCTTAAGCGACTGCGCCGCATCGAAGGGCAGGCACGTGGCCTGCAGAAGATGATCGAAGAGGAGCAGTACTGCATCGATATCTTGACCCAGGTGTCGGCGATGACGCGCGCGCTTCAGTCTGTCGCTCTCGGCCTTCTTGATGAACACCTGAGCCACTGCGTGGTACGTGCTGCGGCCGAGGGGGGACCCGAGGCGGAGAGCAAAATCGAAGAAGCCTCCAGCGCCATTGCACGTCTGGTTCGTTCGTAGTTCGCCTTTATCTCCTAGCTACCGAAGGAAACGCCCATGTCTGTCGCCCGCGAGTACGTCGTCTCCGGAATGCACTGCAACCATTGCGTGGGTTCGGTCACCGAGGAAGTCTCGGCCGTCAGCGGAGTAATCGATGTCAAGGTCGACCTCGGCAGCGGCCGATTGATAGTGATCAGCGACGCCGAGATCCCGTTTGAGAACATCGAGGCCGCGGTGGACGAGGCAGGCTACAGCGTCGCCACAGCCTAGGCCGACACTCCCGAGGACCATCCCTACCTGATCATGAATCCATTCACCAAGCTGGTTGCCTTCATGGCGCTACTTGCGGCTGTCTTCAGCGTGTCCTACTTCACGGGCACCCAGTCGCAGGCACTGCTGGCGCCGGTGCCGACGCACAACTCCGAGATGGTGGCACCGCCTGGCACCGTCGAGGGCTATGCGTTGCGCGCAGTCGAACCCAACCAGGAGCCGGGGAAAGACATGCTGGTGGAGTTCGCCGTCACCGCGCCTGGCGGCCAGGCCCTCTCAGAGCTCGATGAGGACGCTGGTGAGCATATGCACCTGATCGCCTTCCGTCGTGACCTCAGCGGATATCAGCACTTCGCTGCGCAACAAGGTGAGGGCACGTCGTGGTGGGGTTTGATCAATCTGACGCCAGGCCCTTGGCGGGTGATCATCCATTTCCAATCGAAGGCGCTCAATCGGGAGATCGCCTTGGCCACCGACCTGACAGTCAGTGGTGACTACCGCCCCGAGCCGCTGCCGCCAGCCACGGATCAGGACCAGGCCAAAGGTCTTACGGCGACGCTGAGCGGTGACCTGAGTACCAGCGCCGACAGCAGCAGTGCCGTTACGGTGACCAAGGATGGGCAGCCGGTGACCGATCTACAACCGGCGCACGGCACCCTCGGTCACGCGGTGGTCATCCGCCCGACCGATCTCGGCTATCTGCACATGCACCCAACTGGCCAGGGCACCGGACCACGGCTGGATTTCCAAGGCGCTGTGCCCGACAAGGGCGACTACCGGCTCTTCGTCGACTTCTACCGCCAAGACCAGCCCCACCTTGCTGAATTCACCGTGCAGGTGACCCGATGACCCAGGTCGATGTCGCAATCCAGACGATCGAACTTGACGTTCAAGGCATGACCTGCGCGTCATGTGCCGCACGGATTGAGAAGAAGCTCAATCGGCTCGAGGGTGTCAAGGCGACCGTCAACTACGCGACGGAGAAGGCCACGGTTCATGCCGGGAAGGGAACCACTGCGCAGACTTTGATCGAGACCATCGAGCAAACCGGCTACCACGCCACGCTGCCGGCTGAAAGCCCGCGCGACCCGGACCTGGAACTGCGCCAGCTGCGTCGTCGGCTGATCATCTGCGCGGTGCTGAGTGTGCCGGTGATCATGATCTCCATGGTCCCGGCGTGGCAGTTTCCTTGGTGGCAGTGGGTGTCGTTCGCGCTCGCGGGCGTTGTCGTCGTCTGGGGCGCCTGGCCGTTCCACCGAGCCACCTTGCTGAACCTGCAGCACGGCAACGCCACCATGGACACCTTGATCTCGATCGGCACCCTGGCGGCCTTCGGCTGGTCGGCGTACGCGCTGCTGTTCGGGGCCGCCGGCGAAATCGGCTTCACACACCCCTTTGAGTTCCGCCTGGTCAGGCATGCACCGACGGCGAACCTTTATCTTGAGGCCGCCGTCGGAATCACCACATTCATCTTGCTCGGACGCTACCTGGAGGCACGTGCCAAGCGTCGATCTGGCGCCGCAGTGCGGGCCCTGCTCGAGCTCGCCCCATCTGAGGTCACGCTCCTCACGGCGACTGGTGAGAGCGTTATCGACATCTCCCAGCTGCACGTGGGCGACCGGTTTGTGGTGAAGCCCGGCGAGCGGGTGGCAACCGACGGGGTGATCGTTTCTGGACATAGCGCGCTGGACGCCTCGACGGTGACGGGTGAGTCGGTACCGGTCGAGGTCGGACCGGGTGATGCTGTCGTCGGAGCGACTGTCAACACCCATGGCAGGCTCGTGGTGGAAGCGACCCGGGTTGGTGCAGACACCCAGCTGGCGCAGGTCGCGCGGATGGTCGAGGCCGCGCAGAGCGGCAAGGCGGCTGTGCAGCGGCTGGCTGATCGAGTCTCCGCCGTGTTCGTGCCCATCGTCATTGCGCTTGCGGTCGCCACTCTCGGTTTCTGGCTCGGCCAGGGGGCGGCCTTGTCCTTTGCGTTCACGTCTGCCGTAGCGGTGTTGATCATTGCCTGCCCATGTGCGCTCGGGCTGGCAACACCGACCGCCTTGCTGGTTGGCACCGGGCGGGGCGCCCAGCTGGGGATCGTGATTAGGGGGCCTGAGGTGCTGGAGTCCGCCCGGCACATCGACACCATCGTGTTGGACAAGACCGGAACTGTCACCGAGGGCCGCATGGCCGTCGTTGCCGTCACAGCTGCCGCAGGGTCCACGACAGCGGAGGTCAGCAACGCGGCTGGCTCAGCCGAGTCCGGTTCAGAACATCCGATTGCTCAGGCCATCGCCGACCACGCGCGTACCCATAGCTCGCTGAATCCGGTCAGCAAGCTCCATAGCCGCCCCGGCCTCGGCGTCCGGGCCGAGTTGTCAGCACCGGCGGCAGGCGGAGCGAGCGCTGACGATGACAAGTCCCTTCGACCGGCTCAGGACGGCGCGGTTGTTGTGGGGCGGCTGCAGCTGTTGCAGGAGGAAGGGCTGCAGGTTTCAACAGAGCTGCAGCAGGCGTACGCGGCAGAACAAGCACGCGGACGTACGGCCGTCATGGTCGGCTGGGGCGGCGAGGCGCGCGGCGTGATTGCGGTTGCGGATGTGGTGAAGCCGACATCCGCGGAGGCGGTACACGACTTGCGATGGCTCGACCTGCACCCGGTCTTGTTGACTGGTGATCATGAAGCCGCAGCTCGGTCGGTCGCGGCCGAGGTCGGCATTGACGACGTCATCGCCAACGTACTGCCGGAACAGAAAGTCGCCGAGGTGGTCCGGTTGCAAGACGCTGGGCATCGTGTGGCCATGGTTGGTGACGGGGTCAACGACGCGGCTGCGCTGGCCCAATCTGATCTTGGCATCGCGCTCGGCACCGGCACTGATGCGGCAATCCACGCAAGCGATCTGACCCTGATCAGCGGAGATCTACGGGTGGCCGCCGACGCGGTTCGGCTCTCCCGAGCAACGCTGCGAACGATTTACGGCAATCTCTGGTGGGCGTTCGGATACAACGTCGTGGCCTTGCCGCTTGCTGCCATCGGCCTTCTGAACCCCATGATCGCGGCGGCGGCGATGGCGCTCAGTTCGGTCTTCGTGGTGACGAACAGTCTGCGGCTGCTCAGGTTTCGCTAGGTGATCGCACGGCGTAGCGGAGCATCGCGAAGTCCGCGCCATACGCGGTCGCTTCCAGAAGCTGAAGCGGCGGCGTCACGATTCTTCGTGGCAGCAAAGGCGCACCAGCACCTAGGAACACCGACGCGACGCCGATGATCACCTCATCCAGCAGACCCTGATCATGGAACTGCCCGACCAGGTCACCGCCACCCACCAGCCAGACATTGCGGCCCTCGGCAGCCCGCACCATCTCTTCGTGGACCGGCGCGACATCGCCTGAGACGAAGGTGATGTCTGGACCTTCGACCCGAGGTAACTCGCGACTGCTGAACACCCACGTCGGGAGGTTGTACTCCCACTTGGTCGGATCGGTGAGGAAGCCGGTGTAATCCGCAATCCATTCGTAGGTTGTCGACCCCATCGCCATCGCCCCCACTTGCGCGATGAACTTCGGGTATTGATCTTCCATCCCACTCGGGTCGCTGAACTGAAAGAGCCATTCCAGCGAGTTGTCTGGGTCTGCGATGAAGCCGTCGATACTGCTGGCTGTGTAGTACTGCGTCGTCATAGAGGCCAGCCTGGCACCAGCCGCCGACAGTGTGACGTGATGGATAGCGGGGCTGCATCCTCTTCCCGTCCCCCTCGGCACCTGGCTAGCATGCACAAAAGAGCCAATCAGTGGAGGACGCTATGGTCCGCTACACCAAGGCACACCTGTTCCACATCCGCCCCGTCTCTTCCCTGGTCGAGGAGACCCACGAGAGCGGTCACGAACTCAAGCGAGCGGTCGGACCGCTTTCCCTCACCGCCCTGGGAGTCGGCGCCATCGTCGGCACCGGCATCTTCGTCGTCGTAGGCGAGGGGCTTCGCGAGGCCGGCCCGGCAGTGATCTTGTCCTTTGTGTTGGCGGCAGTCACCTGCCTCTTCTCGGCGCTGTCGTACGCAGAGCTGGCGTCGTCGATTCCGGTGTCGGGCAGCGCGTACACCTATGCTTACGCCACACTCGGCGAGATTGTGGCATGGACCATCGGGTGGGATCTGATCCTCGAGTACGGCGTGTCTGTGGCGGCGATCGCCGTCGGTTGGGGCGCCAACTTCAACGCCTTCCTGGAGAGTGCGTTCGGCGTCGCGCTGCCGGAGAGGTTCACGACCTCCCTTGACGAGGGAGGCATCAACATTCCTGCGGTCGTGATCGTGTTGCTGATCACGCTGTTGCTGATGCGCGGCGTCAAGGAGACCGCCAACCTGAACACCGTCATGGTGTTCATCAAACTCGGCGTGCTGGCCATGTTCATCGGCCTTGCGTTCACCGCGTTCAACGCCGACAACCTGCAGCCGTTCGCGCCGCAGGGCTCTGGCGGGATACTCACTGCAGCGGCGTTGATCTTTTTCGCCTACATCGGCTTCGACGCCGTGGCCACGGGAAGCGAGGAGGCCAAGAACCCCAAGCGTGACCTGCCGATCGCGATCATCGGCTCTCTGTTGATCTGCACCATCATCTACGTGCTGGTGTCGGTTGCGGCCGTAGGCGCTTTGCCCGCAGCCCAGCTAGGAGAGAGCGAAGCGCCGCTGTCGGAGGCCCTCGAAGCGGGTGCCGGCCTTCCTTGGGCGGCCGCACTGACCTCGTTCGGAGCGCTTATAGCCATCACCAGCGTGTTGCTCGTGATCCTCTACGGCCAGACCCGGATCTTCTTCGCGATGGCCCGCGACGGGCTCGTGCCGGAGTCCTGGGCAACCGTCAGTCCGCGTAGCGGGACGCCGGCCAAGCTGACCCTCGGGTTCGGCATTTTCGCCGCTCTCGTCGCCGCGGTATTGCCATTGACCTGGATCGTGGAGATGGTGAACATCGGCACGCTGTTCGCTTTCGTCTTGGTCAACATCGGCGTGATGGTGCTGAGGAGGACGCGACCAGACATGGAACGGCCCTTCAAGGTGCCATTCCCCTACATCTGGTGCCCGATCGGGATTGTGTTGTGCATCTACCTGGTGTCCG
>DATEWO010000305.1:0-4599 GCA_035257925.1 Propionibacteriaceae bacterium
TGCTAACGGACCGGTTAGCACTGGATTGGACAGGGTGAGATGACGAGGGGTCGCGAAAGAGGCGGAACCCCTAGTGAAAGCAGGTTTCGTTGGACGCGGCGCTACTGGCTGATACGGGGGTTGTCTGTGTTCAATCCCCCCTCGCGCACCAGTACGACCCCGGCTTGACCTGGGGTTATATGGAATCCGCGGCAGGTTCAGACGGCCCATTTGGCACCGCTGTGGCACCGACTCAGTTCGGAGGCCCTGGCATGGCATGGATTGAGCAGCGACGGCGCGCCGATGGCGGCCTGACAGTACGGGTGTTCTGGCGGCCCGGCGCTGCTCGTGAAGCTCCCCGCGAATGGGAGACGTTCGGCGCCGGCTCGGATGCGCAGAACCTCGCGCGCGCGTGGGTGAAGGGGTGAAGGGTTCGTCCGGCCGCCGGATGTCGCCGACCCTATGACGCCTCTACCGAGCTTCGACAAGATCGGCGAGGAGCATGTCGGTCAATATCGTCGATTTGTCCTCCGGGCAGCGGAAGCGCTACCTCGGTCAACTGAAGGTGCTGGCGCGCACGCCGGTGGCAGGCTCGTTTGGGCGCTCAATACCCACGCAACCCCGTTCTGGATTACGAGCGTCGCCGTATGCGTACTACTTGGGCGCATCCGATCACCCCGACTCGCATGGATCGGCGGGACGCTGTTGGTGATCGGGTCGACCGCGCTTGGCACCGAGATCATGACCTTCTCAATGGTGCAAAACGCCATCGTCGACCCTTTGCAGGTTCGACCAGCTGTAGGCGAAGGCTATCGGGAATTGCAGCCCACGCTGCGGATGCACGTCCAAGAACCAGCGCGTCATCAGCTATGACAATTGCGGCGCAATCATGCATCCCCAAAGGCCAGATTCTTGACCTGCTGGTTTCCTGCAGCCGGGGGAGCGTGTGGCACATCGGATCTCGCAATAGGGAGGGCGTAGCTCACTGGGCCCGCAACAACTTCACGGCGAGGGATTTCGATCCCGAAATCTGCCGCTGGACCGGATCCTCGTGGCCTGCGCCGCCGCGCCTAAGACCTAGCAGGACACGCGGTGCAGCCTGAGCTGCTCCCGACGAGGGGGATGGAGGATTGGTTGGGAGGTGCGGGTGCGGACTGGGCTCGGCCGCTTCGCCGAGTGTGTCTTGGCGTTGAGCCTTGCTGGTCTCGACAGCTGCAGCGAGGCCGATTCCCAGCCCGTCCAACAGGACTTCGCTCTGTTTGCTACGTCGTCTCCGGTGCTGCGCGAGCACGTCGCAGCATCACAATCCCGGTCGCCATCAGCCATAGCTGGGCGATAACCGAGCCCAGAACCCCGTAGAGGAGGAAGCCTGGAAACAGGCTTGGGATGAGGAACAACCCAACGGCAGCAAGCATTGTTATGCCGCCGATCACAAGCCCGGTCCAGCCGAGCCAGGACGGGTACTGATCAAGTACCATCGCGATCCCGAGCAGCAGGAGTGGAACACCGATCATCAACGCCATCGCCAGGAGAGAGGGTCCGTGTGTGGCTACCGCCACGGCATGGGCGGCGCGAATAAATTCGACGCGTTGAGTTGGGTCGACTTTCGAAGCGGCGTCGGCCAGTTCTGGTAAGGCTAGGCCTTCGCTTGTGCTCTCAACGCCGAAGATGGCCAGCCCGACGGTTGCGCTGACCACGGCTGCTTGTCCGATCAACCATGCTCCTGGACGGTTCAATGACCGGGTTAGTGAGAGCAGCCCATCACGACAATCAACGCGGCCAGCACGGCGAACATATGCACAGTCGGATAGATCGGCCGATTCCGTACGAAGTTCAGCGCCGCTTCGGCGTCCGCGGCTGGGGTGTCGCCGTGAAGCAGCCGCCATATGGCGAAGACAAGGGCACCAACAATGAGGCAAATGCCGCCAGTCTTGAGATTGAGGGCGGCGTCCACCGCCGGCCCGGCCCGCGGACCGGCCGCCCCTGCTTCGCTCGTCATGGTTCTCTCCTATGCGTTGCTACCGGCTTTCTTACCGTTAGCGCGCGCATCTCTGTCGACCTAGGATCCGGCTGGCACACTCAGCAGTCTTGGTCAAGACTTCAGCTGCCCGTCGAGGAAGGCGAGCAGCCCCCGTTGCATCCGAGAGATGCCCTTCCTGCGCGGCGAACTGGGGCCTTAGACATGCCCAAGAAGTCGAGGAGTCCGAAGCCGACCTCGACCGATTCGAGAAATGATTGGCAGCCATCAGTGCACGCGAGTACTTCCAGGCGCCCGCCGAGGACGTGGCCCGGGCTGCCGTGCAACAGTGCCGTGAGCCTTTACCGGCATCCAAGCCGCCGCCTTAGCTGCTGAGTTCGGTGATCCCGAGCCGGCGAACCCGCTCGCTTCAATCGTCGTTGAGGACGCGCCATAGCTGGACACGCCTGGCTCGACGTGCTCGCCGGTATTGCCGCCGCGCTGTTGCTGTCATGGCTCGCGCTGGTGATTACACTGGCCGTCGCCCGACCTAAGAGCGGGCTGCTGAAGGAATCGCTCCGACTTCTGCCGGACCTGCTACGGCGCGGCGGGCAGTGACTCGAAGACGAGCGGGTCCTGTTCGATATATCCGCGGTAAACGTCCGCGTTGCCGTAATTGTCCGCCATCGACGCACGGTACTCGCCAAACCTGGGAGCCCACCCGGAAACCCAGTGAAGCTGCCACTTGAGGGCAAATGTGCCATCCAGGAGAAACCGGTCTTGCTCGAAGTCGCCAAACCACCAGCGCCCGTCTTGGATCGGCCCGAATGTGGCGCACCCAATGCGCTTCATCTTTGGTGTGCCGGGGGTCCCATGCCGCCCTCGTGGATCCATCCCTCCCATCGACTGTCGTGGTAGAAGCGTCGCAGCGTCGCGGTCTCTTGTCCTACCTCGATCGGCTTGGGGACCCGACTCCGCCTGGTCGAGGCTCATCAGTGACTCCTTTGCATCTTGGTCGAATAGATTCCGCGTCCGCTACGTCACTTTCCGGCCATCACATGACCGTTCACCCAATTGTTCAGCGGTGGGATGAGGAGTAGCACAAAGATTCCCGCCAGCCCGATGACATGAATGAGTACGGTGAACCAGGGAGTGACCTCGCCACTGTTGTGGGCCGCAATCCAGAAGGGTATCAACGCGACTAACCCCAGAACGGCTGACGCTATTGCGACGGTATCCCACCACTCGGCTTTCTTGAACAAGCCCCAGGTGGCGATTGTGAAACCGATAAGCGTGAGAAAAGCCAGCACGTTGGTGATGGACCACAGGGCCCCTCTAGTTGATATCCCTTTACTCGCGAACATCGGAGTGATCCACAGGTAGGTCGTCCCGAACAAGAACAAGGCCACTCCGCCGATATTGCGAATTGTAAACATGGTGTCACTTCCCATCTTGGCAACGAGAGGTTCAATGAACGTCACTTTGTTGCGGTGGAACTGGCGCGGGAGAACCGGGGCCAGGGATGTGGTGCGGTCTGTTCGCGCCTGAGGATCCACACCGCCCACCCGGCCGCGAGCGGCCCCATGCCGCGGAAGCCGGCGATCATCCAGAAGAACGGCAGGGGCCAGCCGCCCCAGGCCACCGCCACGACCAGCGCGGTCCATCTGAACGAATGGTCGCGCAGCAGCCGTTCAGCCGCGAAGCCACGCCAGCCCGTCTCCTCGCCGAGACCGTTGGCCAGCAGCGCCACTGCCACGACGCCGAGAGGGGTGACCGCTCCGATGCCGCTGTACCGGGTGAAGCTGTGCAGGGATGGCAGATCGCCGCCTGTCATGAGCGGGACGATGACCCCAACGAGAGCCAGGCTGAGGGTGCCCGCTACCAGCGCCCACCAGCGCCAGCCGACTCTCCATCGGGTGACCCTGGTCCACAGGTCACGTAGTCCGGCGCGGCCGTCAACCATGGCGGTCACCACGATTGCCGCCATCGCCGGGCCAGCCAGCGCCGGCAGATGCGCAGGCCAGCCGACACCCATGCGAACGACGTCCCCGCGCATCGCAAGCGGAACACACCAGGACCAGCCCAGCGCGTACGCCAGTACGACGTAACTGAGAACCGGGTAGCGCCGGACCAGCGCCCGGGCCTCCATGGTGATCCGCAAGACATCCCTATCAGCTAAGCGGCGGGTCCCGCTAACTTCAGGCTTCACCGGCACGAGAGGCTTCCGCTAGGGCCAACAGTCCTAGGTCGAAAGGCCCGGAATCTGAAGATCGCACTGCTGCCCTCGTCTCGCGCCGTCCTCACGTCACAAGGAGGGCGATGATCAGCAGAACCCAGGTCAGGTCAGCGAGACCGCCATGCGTCTGCACCGTGCGCATCCGGAAGTGGTCCTCGGCGGGGTAGAAGCCGGCAGGATCGTTGTCCCCATACAGCTCCTTGCGGCCCCGCCACCACCACGGCAAGAACATCGTCGCCCCGAGGGTGCTGGCAGTAAAGAGCACCGCCACCGCGGTCCACCCCCACCGCGGATCCCGGCCGGCTGCGAGATGGACGATCACCAGGACCGCGCCGAGGATCCCGACCGCCGCATGACCCAGGATCTGGATACGCCTGAAATGTGAGGTGCCCGACCGCGGTGGCGGTGGTCTTTACTGCCAGCACCC